>JBDTEF010000270.1:0-10483 GCA_039922615.1 Ginsengibacter sp. | reverse complement strand
GTCCGGTTTTATACTAATATAAATGCACTTGCCAGGTTAATGGAAGCATGTTCGGAAAATAATAAAGAATTGCTGATATTGGATCGTCCTAATCCGAATGGGTATTTAATAGACGGTCCTGTGCTGGATATGAAATATAAATCTGGCATTGGTATGTTTCCATTGCCTATGTCGCACGGGCTTACTGTAGCTGAGTTTGCACAAATGGTCAATGGTGAGGGCTGGCTGACCAATAAAGAGCAATGCAGGTTGAAAATCATACCTGTCGCCAATTATAATCACGACATGCCTTATATATTACCGGTGAGTCCATCACCCAATTTAAATACGAAACAGGCGGTACTTCTGTATCCATCAACCTGCATGTTTGAAGGAACCTATCTGAATCATGGCCGGGGTACTTATTTCCCTTTCACCATGATAGGAAGCCCGGAATACAAAGGGATTTATGCATTTTCATTTACCCCAAAGAGTATTCCCGGTATGGCGGAGACGCCCCTATTCATGGACCAGGAGTGCTATGGTATTGATTTACGAAAATACGATACAGAAAAATTAAGAAAAAGCAGGCAGATCAATATTCACTGGATAATGGAATTATATAAAGCCTATCCTCACAAGGAAAAATTCTTTGATTCAAAGCTGAGTAAGGAAATGAATAATATTGAAATCCAAATCGGTTCGGGATTGTTCAGGCAGCAGATTGTAAGTGGCGCTTCAGAAAAGGAAATCAGGGATAGCTGGGAACCAGGTTTGAGTGAGTATAAAAAAATGAGGGTGAAATATTTGTTGTATCCTTAAATTTAAATTTGTATCAAAAATTTCCATCTTGAAGGTCAAAACCTACAACCTAACACCTACCACCTAAAACCTCCATCTAAATCTCCACCGACCAGATATTCCTTTCTTTATTTCCGCCCCAATTTGAAGTATTTCTTAAAAGATCAGCCAATTTTTTCATAGTGATTTTTTCATTTTTTCCTTTAACAGGCGGTATAATTACGGATGGATTTACATTGGTTACATTCACTTTAGTGGCATACCAGGTAGTATGTAACCTGTTTATCACCAAACCCATGATCATTCCGGGAAGTCCATTAAAACTTTCAGGTCCACCGGGAATCATGATCTCATCACTGTAAAAAGCAACAACGAATACAGAATCCATAATAACTGTTGTGGCACGGCGACAACTAAAACCGGCAATTTCCCTGAAATCGTTAGTGATCTTCCATTTGGCATTTCGCAGACTGTCTTCGATAAGATAGGTTCTCTCAAAAACATTTTTAAGCGAGACAGAAGTTTCTTTCTCAAAATCATTGTACACAATATTGTCAGAAGCAGTTCCGGACATAAAGTAGTTGCCACGACCATCACTTTCTTTATCAGGAACGGGTGCATAAAGTGATTTTTTTCCATCGGAGGTAAAGGTGAAAAGAGTGGAACTATATTCAGGCGTATTCTTCTTCATCCGGTCGGCAAAATCTCCCGGTGGAAGGTCTGCCCAAACATTTACCTGCCTGGTAAATTGTATATTGGCTTTATCAATAATAAGCGATTGACCAAAAGCCTGGTGTGAAAATAGAATTGCAAAAGCAATGAAGATATTTTTCATAATTAGAAATTGAAACGTTGGCCGGATGAAGGTTTTGCGCCGGAAGTATTAAAGTTATAGGTGAGTGTCAATAAACCATATCGCTGAAAAGTAAGATAGTTTCTTTCAACAATAGCATCTGTCTGTACTGTGCGGCTGTAACCTTTATTCTGATCAAGAATATCATTCACACTAGCCCGTAACGTGAGTTGGTCTTTTTTTAAAAATTTCTTTTCTACATAAGCATTCCAGAATATTACATTATTGTTGAGGTCAGATGCATTTATTTTATCCCTGAATTGAAAATCAATATTTGATCCCAATTCAATCTTTCCGGGGAATGTATAATTTCCGTTTGCAGAAATATTGTAAGTCCAATATTTAGTGGTGGCAGCTTTGCTGATGCTCGATGTAGAATTCGTATAGGAAGGAGAGAAGTTCACACGAATGTCATAAACGTTATTTTTCCGCTTACTAAAGCCTATATCGGGAGAGAAAGTCAGGTTTTTAGAAATGTTTCTAACTCCATTGACAAAATTGGTATTTTGATTCAGAAAAGCGTTTGGACTAAAGTTGATCTTAAAACTTGTCTTTGGAATTTTTGTACTAAAAACGCCGAAAATCCCCACATTGTAATTTCCATCTACATTTATGTATTGAGTTGTGCGTTTGCCTAAAGAATCAATTATATAGCTGCTACTAATCTGATCTTTCACTGTGGAAAAATTCATTCCTAAAAATGCAAACCTTTCATTCAACATCTGAAAACTTTGAAAGTTCAGGTTGATTTGATTGGAAAATTGCTGCTTTAAAGCCGGGTTGCCGATCACAATATTAAGGGGGTCATCATTATTGATAAGAGGCTGTATCTGGTCAATTGTTGGCTGAGTAGTACTTCCGTTATAGGATAGCTGGATAGCACTAAATGAATTGATTTTATAATTGAAACTGCCCTGTGGAAAAAGATTGTAGTAATTTCTCTTCCTGCTGACATCTTTGAAATGATCTACCTGTTCAAAGGCTGTATTAGAGATGTTGCCACCGAAAGACAAATTATATTTTTTTTCATTGAACCTATAATTAACGCCCGCACTATTTGTATTATAAATGTATTTGTAATCACTACTTAAACTATCTACAAGGTCTGTATATTTACCGCTGCCATCTTTATTATAACTCAATATTTTTTGAGTGCTGTTGCTATTATCGAAGGAGTAATTCAGTTCAATAAATGACTTTTTAGAGAGGGGTTCTGTATAACTTATTCTTGTTCTGATTGTATTGGAAAGATTATCATTGACTTTATTTTGATTGGTATTTTGTGTACGGATCAAATTTCCGTCCTGGTCAAAAAATTTGGATTCGTTGAATAAAAAACCATCACTGTTGCTTTGATTAAATCGTTGATTAAAGTTGATTGAAACTGTCCTTCCCACCTTTTTAAATTTTTTCCTGTAGATAGCATTTGTATTGAAGGATGTATTATTGCCTGTAGAAGAATTATTTCTTACACTTGAATTCACAACCTGGTTTTCCTGGCTTAGGGCCTGGGAAGTATTGTTGCTGTTACTATTGTTTGTGCCGGCAAATCCGCCTGCAGTAATTTTTAATGAAGAGGAAGAGTCCAGTTGAATTTCCATCCTTCCGTCAAGAGAGTGCTGTATCTTATCAGAGTAGGTAGTGGTTGCATTTCGGGTATAATATACAGAATCGAGCAAAGTGTTCTGGCTGTAAGTATTATCAGCACTGCGAAGTGCCAATTTATTAAAAAGGTAATTACCGCCCGCATTATATTTGTCATCTTTCCATTTATTTGAAAAAAGGGCACCTGCTTTCACGCTCTCAGGAAGCCCCTGTCCACCAGAATTCCCGGCTCCAAGGCCACCTGAACTGTTATCATTGCTACCTCCAAACACCACCGTTTTTCCTCCTCCCTGTACCATCATTCCGCCTCCGCCAAATCCCAAACTGTTGGCATCTCCAAAATTTAATCCTGTTTGGTCTGTACTACTTGCTATTGCAAAAGCTGAAAACTTTCTCTTGGCTTTAAATGCATTAATGAAGGCAGTGCCGTTATAATATTTATCCAAGCCAGCCACAGACACTTTTCCGAAATAGCCGTTTTTGGCATTGTCTTTCAGTTTTAAATTGATTGTTTTTGTAACCTGCCCATCGTCTATACCGGAAAAAACTGCCTGGTCACTTTTTTTATCAAATACCTGTACTTTATCTATCGCATCTGCCCGTAAATTTTTAGTGGCAATAGTAGGATCATCACTAAAAAACTCATCACCATCTACGAGCACTTTTTGGACTTGCTTTCCCTGGGCGGTTATTTTACCATCTTTGTCCACGCTTATACCGGGAAGGTTTTGGAGCAATTCTTCCACATTTGCATTTTCCCTCACTTTAAAACTATCAGCCGCATATTCTGTTGTATCTCCTTTTAAGCGGATAGCAGCCTGGCGAATCACAATTTCATCCAGCAATTTCGCTTTAGGCGTGAGATAAATTTGTTTCATATCAATATTATCCTGGCTTTTTATTGTGAAAGGATCCACATAATCGCCATATTTCGGATAAGTAATGAGCAGTATATAATCTCCGTCAGGTATATTGTCTATTTTAAAACTACCATCGGGGGCAGTTCTGGTATAATTTACCAAAACGGAATCGCGCTTATTCAAAACAGCAACGGATGCTTTTGCTGTTTTTTGGTTGATGGAGCTGTCAGATACCACGCCTTTAATAGAGGAAATCTGAGCGGTGAGAAATAGTGGAAGAAATAAGATGCCAAAGAAGAATAAACTTTTAATCATTCTAGTATTTATTTTTAAGCGTAAATTTTTGGTTGAGTGGGAAATTATAGGGGCCGAAATTATTGTTAATCTTTTACATGCTTTTACCGTTATTCTTATTTATTAGATCATTAACATTAAGTCACCTGAAATAATTGATTGATAGCGTAAAATTTAAAATCCCTCTCAACTTTTAATCTACCTGATTATAAAATTTAAGATCGGCGATTTTTTTTTGGGAACTTGCTGATGTGCCTCATGGTCATACCGCGGCAACAAATCTTCCCTGACCTCAATGATAAAAAACTCTTAAAGAATGTAATAATCTTCTTTGTTGCATAATAGAAAAGAGTTCTAATTTTAGATCAAATCCTTATAAAATTAAACAGCCTGATTACATCTATCATTTGTCGAAAGACAAAAAATTCAGGCTTTTGCTTGATGCTTACCCTTTGCAAAAATTGGTCAAGAGAAATAAAATCTATTTAAGATTATGCTCCTCCATTTTAAGCCAGCAATTAAGTACAACAGTAGCCCGGATTTTATTTGAAAGATTCCTTTCCCTTTATGAAAATGATGCACCTTCCACCAGGGAAATATTAAAAACACCTGTGGCGACTTTCAGGGATATAGGTTTTTCTAATGCAAAAGCCAGTTATATTCATAATGTATGTCAATTCTTTATTGAAAAGAAACTTACTGATGCAAACCTGCATAAATTATCCAATTCGGCATTAATTGAATTGCTCACCCAAATAAAGGGAGTCGGTAGGTGGACGGTAGAAATGTTGTTGATTTTCACCATGCAAAGGGAAGATGTATATGCTTATGATGATCTTGGACTTCGCCAGGGAGTCATCAAATTATATAACATTGCTGAAACTGATAAGAAATTACTTCGCCAAAAAGTGGAGAAGATTGCTTTAAAATGGAGCCCGTATAGGAGCTACGCCAGTTTATACCTGTGGCAAATGGCGAATGAAAAATTATTGGGAAAATAATTATTTTCATCAGAAGAAATACTGGCTCTTATCGCTGCTAACAAATAAAATTTGAATTATAAGTGGGTGAATTTTTTGGATAAAAAGATGAAAGGATTGACAATTTTTAGGTTACCGGTATAAATATAATGAGGCTTAACATCTTATTTTATTGATCTTTTTAAATAAAAAATGTTTGGGTAATACAAACTTTAAAAGAAGGAGTAATACAAATGCCGTATCACCGAAACCAATAATAACCTATAAAAGGCCAAAATATTTAGCGATGAAATATCAATGAAATTGGTACTAAAAAGAATAATTCATTCCCGTAAATATTCTTTAGTAATAGTTGAATTCAACATTTTATAAAAAAAATTACCGATTCACATTTTTGGTACGTATTAACTACTATATTTATGGATTATTAAATTAATATTAATCGCTTATGAAACAATTATCACTACTCTTTTGTTTTTTTATTTTATTATCTTCTACACAGGCGCAAAAAACGAACTTCTATTATTTTGGCAATACAAAGATTTTTGTAGGTGAAAATAAAGAAAAAATATATGTACGGCTGAAAGAGGGTGCTTCTGAAAGAACGCGCCAGTCCCTCCGCAATGATTTTCAATTATCTGATAAAGCTTTTACAATATTACAAAGCACCCAATTCATGGTGATCGATCTGAAAGACCTTGATAAAAACAGGCAGAAAAGCATTATTTCAGATCTTTCAAAAACTGGTGGCGATATTCAAATGTCCAGGCCTGTAGTAATTGCACCTGATGGTGGAGAAATTGTTATTGATGAGCAATTTTACGTAAAATTAAAACAAAGCACCAGTCTTGAAAAGCTAAAAGCATTTGCAATACAAAAAAAGTGTATTATCAATGAATCTCCCTACAAATATGACAATAAAGTCTATTTACTCAAAGCAGGTGTCTCCAATAATTTTGATGGCTTACAATTAGCCAATGCATTCTATGAAAGTGGATTATTTGAATATGCCGAACCGGATTTCAGGATGTTGAATGCACTACATTCAGTACCTCCTCCGGATGATTCGTTATTCAATCTGCAGTGGGCTTTAAAAAATACAGGATCAGATGGCCAATATAATGGAACAGCAGGTGGAGATATCAAACTTCTGGAAGCGTGGGATATTACTATGGGAAGTCCGATGATTAAAATTGCCGTAATAGATGAAGGTGTAGATAGGGCCCACCCTGACCTTGTAAATAATATTTTACCAATAGGCTTTGGCCTTTTAGCGCAAAACGATAGTTCCGGTGATGTATTATCGAATACAAGATCACATGGTACCAGTTGTGCAGGCATTATAGCGGCAGAAGCCAATAATAAAATTGGTGGAGCAGGCATAGCTCCGAATTGCAAAATAATCCCTGTAAACCTTACCATCAATACAGGTGGCACATTTGGCACTTCTTCTCAACTTGCCCTGTGCCTCGATTGGGCCTGGGCTGAAGGCGGGGCAGATATTTTATCTAATTCATGGGGCGGTGGTACTTCCTCTTCATTGATAAAAGATGCAATACACAGAGCGGTGATACAAGGCAGAGGTGGAAAGGGATCCATGGTTGTTTTTTCTGCAGGAAATTATGATGCAGGTGTTTCGAACCCGGGATGTTATCCAGACGTAATTGCTGTTGGCGCAATGAGCATGTGTTATCAAAAGAAATCACCATCATCCTGCGATGGAGAAGCCTTTTGGGGCAGTAATTACGGAACAGGATTAGATATCTCTGCTCCCGGTGTCAAGATAGCAACTACAAGAGTTACCGGAACAGGAGCAAGTTCAAACCCGGATTATACCTTGACTTTTAATGGAACATCCTCTGCAGCTCCAATGGTTGCAGGAGTAGCAGCGTTGGTTTTAAGTGTAAATGGAAACCTGACACAGGTACAGGCAAGAGAAGTTATTGAAAGATCCGCAAGAAAGGTTGGTGCCTATTCTTACAGCATTGTAAAGGACCAGGCAAACGGATCCTGGTCAAGTGAATTAGGTTATGGAATGGTAAATGCACAAGCGGCGGTAATTAGTGCACAAAATCCGGTGTTTTGTGCGGTGAAAGTTTCTGCTGCAGGTGCTTTGCAAATTTGTAGCTCAGCATCTGTACTTCTAAAAGTAGATAATCCAGTTGCTGCAGATAGCTATACCTGGAGAAATGATGCCGGCACGGTAGTCAAAACAGGCATTTCTTATGCTGCCAATAAAACCGGTAATTACAATGTAACCCGTGTTACGAATGATGGTTGTATTGATACATCGTATAAATTTAATATAATTGTTTCGGCTCCGGAAGGGGCGCTTGTGGCCAACGCCGGGAAAGATACTACCATAGATTTTGACGCAAAAATATTTTTAGGCAGTGGGCCTTCTGCAAGCGGAGGTACCGCAATTATCAACCCAATGCGTGGTTTGGTAAATGATATAGGAAATGATAGATTCCTTAGATTTGACCCGATGCATCCTTCAACTAATTATCAATTTATCAAGGAAGAATTTAATGTTGATATTGCAATTAATAAGTTTTATGCAGGTGCAGCAGCTACTCCGTTTGGTTTGTTCATGATGGACAGATCAGGTTTATTTGTAAAAATAGATACCGCATCAGGTATAGCTTACCCGGTTGGTACCAATGCCGGAAGCCTCTTATTTAATGGGATGACCTACGATTATAAAACCGGGAAAATTTTTGCAGTAGGCAGCAAATCATCCAAAAATACACTATATGAAATCAACGCTCTTACCGGAGCCAGTACATTTATTGTTGATATTTCTGGACTTGAATCTTCTTCGACCATTTGGACCCTTAGTGTTGACAGCAGCGGTCAGTTATATGGTCTGCAATCTCCAAGTTACGGGGATGCCCGCATGATTAAAATTGACAAATCTTCAGGGAAAGCAACTTTTTTAAATAATCCTGGCTTTAAAGCCTATTATGCCCAGGGCGGTGATGTGGATCCCCTTGATAATACATTGTACCAATCGGCCACAACAGCGCCAATTGGCAATAATAATTATTCAGGTAGTGGATTATGGAAAATGGATAAAGAAACAGGTGTAGGCACACTAATAGGAAGTATAACAGAGCCTTATGTAGAAATGGATGCATTATCTTTTGCCGGTAAGGAATATAAATATCAATGGTCGCCATCAACAAACCTTAGCAACCCAAATGACGCAAATCCACAATTTACAGGGGTTGAAGTCGGAAATTATGTATACACATTAACTGTTACGGATCTTTGCGGTAATACGGCCACCGACAAAATAAAAGTGACTGTTCAAAAAGCGCTTCCTGTCACCTTGCTTGATTTTAGCGGTCAGTTGAAAGACAAAATAGTTTCCTTAAAATGGTCAGTACAGAACGAAGTAAATTTCGACCGCTATCAGGTTGAGCGAAGTACTGATGGCAACTCTTTTACAACTATTGGCGAAGTGGCGGGTAAAAAATCTGTAACAGAATCGGAATATCATTTTGATGATCAAAGCCTGCCTTCTTCTCCAACTATTTATTACAGGTTAAGAATGGTAGATATAGATGGGAAAAATGGCCAGAGCAATGTTGTTTTTATCAGAAATGATGCAAATGTCACGAATGGATTGGTTGTCATCAAGCCAAATCCTTTTACATCATCTCTCACTGTTCAATATGAAAGTTTGATCAGTGTAAAATTGAAAGGGCAAGTGTTAAATAGCAGAGGAGAAAGTATTAAGCAATTTACTGCCAATATCACGCCTGGTGTGAATGAGATACTGATTCAAGGTGATAATATGCCAGCGGGGGTTTATCTTTTAAAACTCGAAATTGCTGACAAAATAATTACAAGAAAAATCGTAAAACGCTAAAATTTAAGATCGATTTAGAATAATTTTACAAAAAAACAGGTGAAAAATACAAAATTTCACCTGTTTTTTATGGTTAAACTTTCAAGAATCTTCATTCTTTTGAGGTGGTCGAAGAAATGGTAGCTGCCCGGAAAATTATGATTCCAGGTAGATGCTTGCAAACGAAATTTTAATTTCTTTGATGCTGAAATCATTGAAAAGGTTCATTCTTTTTAGAAGCATTGTATTTTTGATATTAAATTTTTTTAAAATTTATACCCAAATCCAATACCTCCCCAGTAGGGAACGAAGCCGTATTTATTGAATATAGGCGTGATCTGGGCTTTAAAAACAAATCCGCCCCTTGAAGGTGCTAAACGGTAGCCAAAAGTAAGGTTGCCAAAACTTGATTCGAGTGTTGTAGATTCACCCTGGAAGCCTGCACCAACTTTAAGATAAGTAAAACCGGCACCAATTTCAAAATAATTCTTACCATCTTTACTCAAAAGATAATTTAGGCCAACTGGAACGGTTAACAAGGAAATTCTGTCATTAAAACCATCATTTAAAGAATATCCTCCTACACCAATTCTGCCACCAAGGCCATCCTCTTTTTGGGAAAATCGCATATCATAGTTTGCTGAAATAATACCAGGACCACCGAGTTCTATATAGGCTATTTTCGCATTTTGTGCATTAATAGTTAAACAAAATAATAAGGACAATAAAGTTAAAATGGAAGTTCTCATAAGTTCGGTTTTGAATAAGTTATCACAAACATAAGGCTAATTAAATGCAATAAGAATTTTTTGAAAAGTAATTATTTTGGTTAGTTAAAGTGCTTATATAAATCGACTTTTTACTTTTTTTGAAGTAGAGTTTTATTTTTTAAAAAACTTAGTTGTCTTGTATTTTGCCAGTCAAAGAAATTTAAAAATAAACGGATATTTGGAGAATTAGAGAGGAATATTTTAGTCATGAAACGGAATTTTGTTCCTGTAAATTAGAGCTGCGGTCCCAAACTTATAAGTAACCGGAAATAATACTTTTAGAACACTAGATGCAAATGATTTTTATTTTGATAGCTTATCTTTGATCCGGATGTTGCTTTATTTATTTCATGTTGGCTTAAATTACCTTGACAGAACGAAGAACCTTGCTGAAATCTCCTCCAAATTGGCTTTAGCAAATTGGTAAAAAAGCATGGATACAAGATGATTCCAGCTGGCGTAACGCTTATTCTATTTATCAGTTT
>JBDTEF010000269.1:0-3461 GCA_039922615.1 Ginsengibacter sp. | reverse complement strand
AAAAATGTTTAGGCTGGTAACCGCGGATTTTTGACAGTGGTTGTTTGCTATATAAATCCCTAATTTCATCATAGACTTTTATATAAGTAACAGGGTTACTTCGCGAAGATTTTCCTATCGGATTCTGATCAACCATTTCTACCTGGGAAATGAAATCCATATCTCCTGAAATCCCTTTACTTAAACCCGCTTTCTCTGCAAATTCACCTTTCAATTTTTTTAAGGCAGCATACAAAATTTGCTTCACCAAAGTAGTTTTGCCACTTCCACTTACACCACTTACTGTACAAAGCACATTCAAAGGGAAAATGACATCAATATTTTTCAAATTATTTTCCCTCGCACCTTCCACTTTTATGGAACGGTTCCATTTGCGGATATTTTTGGGCGGATCAATGCTTAATTCACCATTTAAATATTTACCGGTAAGGCTTTCAGCATTTTTAATGATGGCATCATAATCTCCATCTGCAATTACTTCGCCACCTAGATGACTTGCCAGTGGCCCCATATCGATAATATGATCTGCTTTGCGCATCATCATTTCATCATGTTCTACTACCACCACAGTATTGCCCAAAGCCTGTAGATTTTTTAAAACGCCTATCAGATTTTCTGTGTCTCTTGAATGCAATCCAATACTGGGTTCGTCCAAAATATAGAGTGAATCAGTCAGATTACTTCCCAGGCTTCTTGTCAATTGTATGCGCTGACTTTCGCCACCACTCAAGGAATTGGCTAACCTGTTCATGGTTAAATATCCAAGACCTACTTCTTTTAAGATTAAAAGTCGGGTAGTAATTTCTATTAAAATCCTTTTGGAGACTGTTTTTTCATAGTCAGAAAGTTCAATTGTTTCAAACCATTTTTGTAAATCTTTCACCGGCATCTCACACAATTCTCCAATATTTTTACCTGCAACATTTACATACAAAGCCTCTTTTCTCAACCGATAACCATGACATTCAGGGCAAGTGGTTCGGCCACGATAACGACTCAATAAAACACGGTATTGTATTTTATATAAATTCTGTTCAACCTCTTTGAAAAATTCATTTAAACCACCAAAATATTGATTTCCTGTCCATAGTAAATCATACTGGGCTTTAGTGAGATCTATGATAGGCTTATGTATGGGGAAGTCTATTCGATTCGCCACACTGATTAATTTTTCCCGCCACAAACCTAATTTCTCACCACGCCAGGGTGCGATTGCTTTTTCGTATACGCTTAACCGTTTGTCAGGGATCACCAGGTCGGGATCAATTCCCAACACTAATGAAAATCCACCACAAACGGGACAGGCGCCGTAAGGATTATTGAATGAGAATAAATTGGGAACAGGCTCCTCAAAACGAATACCATCTAGTTCAAATTTATTTGAAAAATGAAGCGTTTCTTTTCCATTTACCTGCAATAAAACTTCACCTTCTCCTTCATAAAATGCGGTATTTACAGAATCGGATATGCGATGGTTATCATCTTCATCAAATTCTTTTACCACCAATCGATCTATGAGCACATAAAAAGTACGGTGTTCAATAAATGATTCCAGATCCTCCATTTCCTGCAAATCTTCTATTCGCTGAATTTCTAAATCTCCTCCTTTCGGATCGGCAACAGCCAATCTTGAAAAGCCTTTTTGCATTAAAATATTTAGCTCTTCTCTGATATCACGATTGTGCATTTGCTTAAAAGCAACTAACATCAAAACCTTATCTCCAACTTTCAATTCACTTATCGCCTTCACCACATCTGTTACATCATCCTTCTTTACTTCTCTCCCACTCACCGGGGATATTGTCTTACCAACGCGCGCGAATAAAAGCCGCAAATAATCATAGACTTCAGTCATACTTCCGACTGTAGATCTCGGCGTTTTTGTAGTTACTTTTTGTTCGATAGCAATGGCCGGACAAAGGCCTTTTATAAAATCAACATCTGGTTTATCCATCCGTGCCATGAATTGACGTGCATAGGCACTCATGCTTTCAGCATATCTTCTTTGTCCTTCGGCAAATAAAGTATCTATGGTGAGAGAAGATTTACCGGAACCTGAAACACCGGTAACCACAATAAATTTATTCCGCGGTATTTCTACATCAATATTCTTGAGATTGTGCACGCGGGCACCTTTAATAAAAATATTTTGCTGGACTTTTTTCGGGATCGTTTTACGCTTTTTAGAGACGGTTTTTTCTGTATTCATTCGTGCTCACAAAAATAAACAATCCTTATTTTTTAATGGAAATAATAAGAGGAAAAATTGTTAAATGATGGTGAGCGTTATTTAAATACCATCCAATTGTTTTCATTAGGTGAGTAAAGAATTCAATCTGTTAAAAACGAGGAGAATTAGCCCTAAAGAGAAATATATATTACAAATGTTCCCGAATTAAAAACAGTATACAACACGAATAAAGTAAATTTGCACAATTCATAAAAAATTCAATTATGGCTCAACGTAGCAAACAAGAAGTGTTGGATTATCTTTCCCGTGCAGAGGTAGCAGCAGTTGGTACTTCCAATATGGGAACTCCCAGGCAACGCATGATGCATTTCGGTGCAGATGAAGATTTTAATATTTATGTGAGTAGCATGAAAGGAGATCCAAAAGTGATTCAATGGAGTAATATTCCGGAGACGGCTTTGCTTATTCACCAGGGAAAATCCTTTATGGAAATGGAAGAGTGCGAGATCATAGGCAGAGCAGAAATTATTAAAGATAAAGCGGAGAGGGAAAAAGCCATCAAATTGATGACTGTACGCTCTCCGATAGTAGCAAATATGGTACAGGTAAATGCAGTTGATCGTTTGGAATTCATTCGTATCAAACCATTTGTGGTGAAATACCGTTTTGTGCCGGAAATATTACAAGGTGAAAAACCAACCATTTTCGACTATGCCGAGAACCGTGAAACTTTTAGCGCCTGGGATGATATGAAAGCAAAAGCCAGGGCCTGGAAAGAAGCAGTACGCCCGCTTTCATTAACCGCTTCATTGATTCCTCTTTTATTGGGTGGAGCCATTGCATTTTATGTAAACCAATCTTTTAATATTTTTCTCTTCATACTTACGCTCTTGGGTGGCGTAATGATACAGGCTGGTACCAACATGATCAATGATTGGAAAGATGCGGATAGGGATAATGAAAATGTGGAAGGAATCCGGCCATTTACGGGTGGCTCACGCATGATCCAGTTGGGTCTTATCTCCCGTTCAGATATGGGATTCTTCGGATTCATCTTATGTTTGGTTTCTTTTTTAATTGGTGCTTATCTCGTTGCAGTTACAGGCTGGGGCCTGGTTCCATTGATTTTATATGGTTTGATATCAGGCCTTTTTTATACAAGTGAAAAAGGTAAATTTTCATTTATTAATATTGCTCCTGGATTGGCAGAATTTTTAATCGGCACAACTTTCGGCGTAATGATGACAATGGGTGCTTTTTATGTACAAAC
>JBDTEF010000268.1:0-20502 GCA_039922615.1 Ginsengibacter sp. | reverse complement strand
ACAGATTATGAACTGGAAGTTAGAAGATCGATTGAATTTTCTGAAGCCTGTCACGATCTGAAAAATACTGTTTTCCCAACTTATTATCCAGCGCTTTCTTCGCCAAAAATAATTACAATGGATTGGGTGGAAGGAATGCATTTGAAAGAATTTTTGCAGACCAATCCTTCGCAACAATTAAGAAATAAAATTGGGCAGGCACTGTGGGATTTCTATCATTTTCAACAACATACACTGAGAGCAGTTCATGCGGATCCTCATCCCGGCAATTTTTTAATTACGCCTGATGAAAACCTTGCGGTTATTGACTTTGGTTGTATCAAAGAAATACCCGACAGCTTTTATTATCCATTTTTTGCACTTACTGTTCCAGGATTTATGGATGACAAAGAAGCAACGATTGAAGCATTTAGAAAGTTAGAAATGATACTCCCCGGTGATAGTCCAAAACAGGTCGAATTTTATCGCCGTGAGTATAAGGAAATGATCTCATTGTTCTCGAAACCTTATTCGCAAAAGACATTTGATTTTTCCGGAGAAACATTCTTTGAAGAATTGTATGCTTCTGGTGAAAGGCTTACTAAAATACCAGAATTCAAACAGCCGCGCGGTGTGAAACATTTCATTTATATCAACAGAACCAATTTTGGTTTGTACTCAATTCTAAATGAATTGAAAGCAAAAGTGAACACGAATACTTTTGTTCCGGAGATGGTTGCTTAATGAATAAAAGTATTAACAAGCTAAGTGTTTCATCACTTTCTGCCAGCTACTTTTGGTTTGTTCAAAAGCTTTAAAATGTTTTCCAACGTACTTGTGATAATGGTCCAGTTCTACCAGGATTTGTTCAAATTGATTGGTATTGAAATAGGCGCAAAATTTTGGAATGGTCAATTGTAATTTATGCCTCATTGATTTGATGATATCGTCATATTCATTTCGCTGTGTAATGTATACCATTAAAGGTTTGTAGCGGATCCAGCCAATAGTGGCATTGACAAATCGCTTTATAATTTCAGGAGAGCTGCTGTCTACAGGTAATAAAGTGATCGGAAGTACTCCTTTTAAAATGTTTTTGTAATTCAGAAATCCATCATGGAAAGTATACACAGGCACTTTCAGCACTTTCATTTTCGACAGTGATGTACTCATAAAAGTGTCCTCACCCCGCGCCCCCGGTGGATTGTAAAATGGTGGCAGCTCTTTTATGTTTTTTAAATTAAAACAAAGGTTTGCACCAGAAATGAATTTCATTCCGCTTACTTCTTCTACTTCAGTTACAAGTTGCTCATTGATGATTTTTGCATTGGCATAAGTAACACCAGAATTAGTGATAATGGTTTCTTTTACCACTTTCCAGGAAATGATTTCATTGCTGATTGCTTCTATAAAATGTTTAAAATCATTCTCAGTAAGTGTCTCATTAAACTCAATGGTTGGAATAGGAGATATATACCCACAGTGGTGTCCATGTGTGATGTCTGCCCCATCGCTATATCTTAAATGAGTGCCGACAACGCTTTGTCCCATCCATGTTAAATTGCCAAAGGAATTTTTCATGGTGGCTACAGGATATTCATCATCATCCAAAAAGATGAGGCGATCCATCTTATTTTTTTTCGCAAAATAGATGACTGCATTTCTCTTTTTTGCATATCCTTCACCAAATAATAATTCTGACTCTTCTTCATTGATAATGCCTGCTTTTTCTAAATATTTTCTTTCAGCTTCTATGGTTTGTTTGCCATAAAAATTGATAGATTCGATCATTGCTGCAATTTCCGGATCTATGTTTTTATAATCTTCCGGCAGTGTCTTTGAATATTTTAGATCATAAGCAACGAACAAGTGGAGCCTTATTTTTTTATCATGAATGAGACCATGCTCAAGGAAGTTATTAAAATAGGAAGTGAGGACGTTTTGGAAATGTTTTCTTCCGGTTACAAATCCGATTCCTATGTCGAGTATCATAATATTTTATATAGTTTGGGTAAAAGTAGGTGAATAAATATAGAGAAGGATTTGGGCTAACAAGTCAGAATTTTTTCTTTTGTTTGATCAACAAATTAGTTATTCAATTAATACTCACAAACTTTAGGAGTTTGCTTAAATTTTGTTTTGCCTTTTCTTTTTTGCTTGATCAAAAAAGAAACAAAAAAATCAAGGAAAACCCGATCGCTCCGCACGTTTGTCCGGGCCTACGCGCTTGCAACTCTAAAATTATTTTCTAAATTTTTTATTTTCAAAAATTATTAATCAAAAATTTGACCTCTAGCACCGTGGTTCTTGTCTACATGAACAACTTGGGCCGTGGTTCGGGTCCACGAGACACTCTTAAAGTTCGTAAATTTGAAATGAATTCTATTATCACCCAATAATTAAGAAATAACCAGGCCGTGGTTCGTGTTCACGAACCACTCTAAAGGCGATAATTTGAAATGCGCTCTTCAATCAACTAATAATGAAATAAGATTTTACAAAATAAATGGCATAAAAAAACCCGCAAAATGCGGGTAATTTTTTAATCTTTTTTTGCGTAACGCTTTTTGAATTTATCAATACGTCCTGCTGTATCTACCAGCATATTTTTTCCTGTATAGAATGGATGAGATGTGTTTGAAATCTCCAGTTTAATTACAGGATATTCCTTGCCATCTTCCCATTGTACCATTTCTTTGGAATTTGCAGTTGAACGACTTAAAAACATGGTATTGTTACTCATGTCCCGGAAAACTACAAAACGGTAGTTTGATGGATGAATGTCTTTTTTCATATTGTTTGTTTTAAACATGGCTAACTTTCAAAAAGCCTCCATGTATTTTTTAAGGCTGCAAAAGTACACATTAAATAAAGATTGACAAAATCAACTTTTCATATTTACGTATTGTAAGGCAAGACCCAGATCCCAGCTTTTGGATGCCTGTATAACTTCTTGTAAATCATCTATTTTCTTTGAAGTTACGCGCACCATATCGTCCATAATCGCCACTTGAACTTTGTATTTGGCATCTTTGATCAGCTTCACTATTTTCTTTGCGTCCTCCTGGCTTATGCCATTTCTTACCGGAACTTCCTGTTTTACGATTTTTCCACTTTGGAATGGTTCTTTTTTGAAGTCATAGATTTCTGCTGCAAGTCCTTGTTTCATGCTTTTGCTGATCAATACATCTACCACCTGGCCGAGTTTCATTTCACTGTCTGCTTCCAGGTTCACTTTCATGTCTTTTTTATTTAAGTCAACCACCACATGATTTCCCTTAAAATCAAACCTGTTTTTAATTTCCTTTTCTACAGTGTTGATGGCGTTGTCAAGTGTTTGCATATCTACTTTGCTCACTAAATCAAATGAAGGCATAATATTTTATTTTTATAAGCTGTAAATATAAAAAATTCATTGCAGATGTAATGGTCAAAGGTGTTTATCGGCAATTTTTAAAGGTTGAGTGATAGATTATTCTTTAATTCTATTTTAAAGAGAATTTCCATTTCAACATGCATATTCCTTGAGTCCGTAATGCATTTGGTGTATTTTACTGTAAAAATTAGATCGCTTTTAATAAATTTTCGTAGAAAAATTATTCTTATCCCAGCACTTCAAATTTCTGATTGATAAAATAATTTTAATCAGAATAAACCTTTGCTAGTATCACAAATCTGTTTTTTTAAATTTCCGCAAAGAAATCATCAATGGCACAATGATCCAAATGATCAATGCCAAAAAAGAAAGTAGTATACCTGTATTATTTCCAAAAAATTCCCTGAAAATAGCACCTGTATATCCCATCAGTGCAGAGATATCCATCTGTAAAAGAATTTGTATCCGGCTAAGATCTATGGGATTTAAAAAGCTTAAAACGACCATCGCATTTTCCAGCGGATAATCCTGGAACTGGAATAAAAAGAATAGAACCAGGGCATCAAAGATCAGCGAGAAATAAAGCCACAGCAAAATCGACAGGCCAATACCTTTTGCTTTATCCCTTGTGAGACCTGCAGCCAGCATGGATATGCTTACAAACACAACTGTCAGAAACAATCCCATTGCAATCATCATAAATCCTGTGGCATCGGCATGGTACAATAAAATGGGAATACCTGCACCAATAAAAAATGCCAGTGATAGAGATATGGCAAGGCCGGAAAACAAACTTAACCAGATCGTCCTTCGTTTAAGTGGCTGACTTACCAGTAGCTCAATAAATTCGGAACTATTATAAATATAAATGGTAGAAAAAATAATTGAGATCAATGGTACGATGATCAGGATAATATTAAGTAAACTTAGCAATCCTTTTGCTGCATTGTTTTCCAGGTTAAAAACGCTCAATGATATTACCAGCAACAAAACGGTGTAAACAAGCACTATTTTATTCTGAACAATGTCAATGATTACGTATTTTAATAATTTTTTCATAGTATATTTAAATCAATCCCAAAACTTAATCAATAGTCAACCTTCAATCCTGCTGTATAAATAATTGCTTCAATTAAGGTACGAGCTGTTGTTCACTCATTATCCTCGCTATGGCACTCGATAATTTTAATTCACCTGTTTCCTGTTTTAATTCATCCATTTTTTTATGGAATAATAATTTGCCATCCTGCATGTAAAACACTTCTGTGATAAGGTCATCTAATTCGCTTAATACATGTGAAGTGATGAGGATGAGCTTGCCATTTTGTTTTTCCTTAATTATTTTTTCCTTCAATTTTTCGGAGGAAAGCGGATCAAGACCGGCAGTGGGTTCATCAAGTATCAGGACATCCGGATGAAACATGAAAGCCAATGCAGCACTCACTTTTTGCGTAGTGCCACCCGATAAAGTACGCATCTTTTTCTGCATCATTCCCTTTAATCCGAAACTTTCTACCAAATCTTCATCGTGGTTCACATTGCTTCCTTTCCGGATATCTTTCATCATGTCAATCACATTGGCGATAGTCATATTCTCCGGGTAACGGCCGATCTGAGGCATATATCCGATGCGGCTCCGATACATCCATTTATGCGCAATGGTTTCATTGTCAAAAAGAATAGAACCACTGTCGGGGACGACCATTCCCAATAAAGATTTTATGAAAGTGGTTTTCCCACATCCGTTTGGCCCAAGTAAAGCAATGCATTCTCCTTTTGAAAACTGCACGGAAACGTTATCCAGGGCTTTTAATTTCCCAAATTTTTTTGTAATATTTTTTGCAACAATCATAGTGGTAAAGGTCTCATTGAAGGTGTTTCATCCAGCAGATTTACCGGTGTGATACCGGGAAGTATTTTTTCGCTTTTGTCCAGCAAAGAAACGATGGTGCTTCTGAACAGCATCAGTGCAGCAGGATTACTTTCTATTATCATTGAAAACATGCTTACCGGATGAAAAGGCACATCTCCAACATTATCTCTGTTCAGGTCATACCCTTCATATTTATCCCAATAATTGCCATTAAAGTTATTTAATACCAGGGTTCCTGAAGTGCCGATGTCAAAAGTGTTGCCTTGAAAATTATTTTGCTGGATATTGTTATCTATACTGCTGGCTGAAATTTTGATGGCAAAGCCATTGTCTGAAAAGATATTTTTATAAATATGATTTCTGCTGCATCCTTCCATCTGAATGCCCGTAGTATTATGGGAGAAATGATTTCCCGAAATTTCACCATCATTTATTTCTTTTAAAAGAATACCATAGGCAGCACCTCCCCAGTTGTCAAGAAAAAAATTATTGTACATGTGTATGTGGTGTGTAAACATTACTGCAACTCCGGAGGCATTTTCTTCAAACACATTACTGATATAGGTATTATGGTGTGAAAACATAAAGTGAATGCCATAACGAATATTTTTTCTGCTGATATTTCTCCAGGCCAATGTATTGGTAACGAACTCGAAATAAAGACCATCTCGGTGACCAGTAATTGTATTTGCTATGATCAACAGGCTGTCAGACTTCCAACAATGAATGCCGTTGCCACTTTGCACTTCATCTTTTCCGTAGGCAGTAATTTTGTTATTTTTTACTGTACAGCTTTTACTGTTTTGCAATGAAATTCCAAAGTTGGCATTGTCAATAATATTATTGATGGCAGTTACATGATAACTGTCATAAATCATAATGGCGCCGATATCCTTTATCTCTGACCTACCTGTATTTTGTAACCTGAAACCATCGATTGTTATTTCTTTTCCCTGTACAAAAAGGATCTCATGTTTGTTTTCACCATCTATTACGGGATGATTAATTCCTTTTAAAACAATGGAATTTTTAATTGCTATCTGGCCTTCTTTGTAAACGCCTGCATCCACCAAAACGGTGTCTCCGTTTTGTGCAAGGCTTACCCCTTTTTGAATTGTATTAATCTGCCGGGCTTTCCCGACAAGAATCGTTTTTCCGGGAGTTGCAATACCTACTTTCCCGTAGGTTGTAGTAAATAAGCATATCAGCGAACAAAATATAAAAAATTGTCTCATTATCTGTTTCCTTTTACCAAATCATCCCAGGCAACAATTTTTTTATCACCCATTAATTTATTTGGAATTTCATTTAATTTATCCTGGTTTTCAAATGCACCTGTGTTACCTCCCATTGGAGAATGTAACTCACTACTTTCAAGAAGTGTCGCCTTCTCTGCAGCGATAAAATTATGTGGTTCTGCATAATTTACCAGCCAGGTTTCTTTGATATCATTATTATTGATTGTATTGGCTTTCATAAAACCCAGGATACAATGTGTGTCATCGAATTTATAGATCTTTCCTTTTTTAGTAATTATTTCACCACCAAAGCGATTGTCAGCAATACCCATTTTACAAAAGGTACAGGCATCTTTACCCAATGTAATGTTCTGTGGGCCGCTATCACAGGAAATAAACCCCGATAAAAAAAGTAGTAAGAATCCTGCGAGATTCAATTTTGTCTTACGCATAAACCAATTTTTTATTTTTTTTGTATTGCATAAATACTGCGATCAATAATAATAAGCCAACACCAATAAAAATCCAACCGCCGATATCCGGAATAGAATAAGCACCGAAATTCAATAATTGTTTATAACCAATCAGTGGTGGTTGGTAGGTCATGCCGGGAACCTGTATGGCTGCATTTGGATCCAGGTCGTGACCGTAATTATAATTCCAACGATAAAAGTCTATCATAGCAATAATTCCAAATAATACAAAGGCACCGAATAAATAATAAAGCCACTTTTTTCTATTAAGAAAAAATACCAGGAAGCATAAAGCAGCAAAAAAACCAATGATGTAAGGTAGTATAGTAAATTCTATAAAATTTTCAGCATGAAGGGTTTTCATACCGATATAATGGTTAAGGCCATTGATTACATCCACATTCCCTCCCAGTTTATTTGGATACATTTTTAATACCAAACCTTCCGGATATTGAGGTGCTGATAATTCTATCTGCCAAAGTGGTACAAATAGAACCGCAATCAATCCCAGGCCGCAAATAACAGCGATGACTTTTGAAAAAACGGATAAGTTTTTATTTTTCATTTTTGACATTTTTGCGAAGCGATTTGAATTAAAAACTTCACCATGATTGGGATTATAAAATAGGGATGTAATTCATAGGCAACATTTACTATTTTTTTGCCGGAGGTAAAAGTACTCCGTCAATTATATAGATAACACCGTTTGATGCAGGTACTGTACCAATAATAGTAGCAGAATTATTCAACATTGTTTTACCATCCTTCACACTCACAGTTACATTATCACCATTTACCATTCCCAGCGTTTCACCATCTGTAAAAGACTCGGGAGTAAGCGCAGACATGAATACGTGATATTGTAGAATATTCTGAAGGTCTTCTTTTTTGTCATCTTTCATCAAACCATCTACAGTACCGGCAGGTAATTTATTAAATGCTTCATTGGTAGGAGCGAATACGGTAAACGGGCCTGCATTAGAAAGTGAAGTCACCAAATCTGCCTGCTTAAGAGCAGCGACAAGCGTTGTATGGTCTTTTGAACCCATAGCTACTTTTACAACATCTTTTTGTGAATCATCATCCTTTACATTCTCTTGTCCACCTGGCGTGGTAACATCTTCCGTAGTAGTCGTTTGGTCTGTGGTTTTAGTTCCTTCATTGCATGAAATCATAAACAGAATGGCAATGATGGGAAATAACCGAATGAAATTTTTCATTTTATTTATTTTAAAAAGTTTTTGGTAATTGAGTTTAAAAAAAAGTAAACAGGCCAGGATCGACCTGTTTACTTTTTATTTTATTTCTTTAGTATAGAATCTGCAGCGTCAGAATTTTTCCCAAGGCTAAAAGTCAAAGGAGTATTAGATCCTTTAGGAGAAACCCTTACATATCCTTGCATTTCCTGGTGTAATGCACTACAGAAGTCAGTACAGTAAAAAGGGAATATGCCTGGTTTAATTGGTAACCATTTCAAGGTTTGCGTTTCACCCGGCATTACCAATAATTCACCGGTAAGTGCGCCTTTTACTGCAAACCCATGAGGTACATCCCAATCCTGCTCCATGTTAGTAAGGTGGAAGTAAACTTCGTCACCTACTTTTATTCCTTCTATATTATCAGGAGATAAATGGGAGCGGATCATCGTCATATAGACATGTACTGTATTTCCGTTCCTGACTACTTTGGACGCCTTCTCACCCATAGTGACAAAAGGATTTTTATTTTGTTCTATCTTAAATATTTTCACTGAATTTTTTGCAACCAGGTCAGCAGGTATAGCCTGGGCATAATGCGGTTCGCCTATGCTTGGGAAGTCTAACAGCAACTTCATCTTATCACCGCTAATATCAAATAATTGGGCAGATTGTGATAGTTCAGGACCTGTAGGAAGATACCTGTCTTTGGTAATTTTATTATAAGCAATCAGGTATTTACCATAAGGCTTTTTAGTATCACCACCTGGTATCATCAAATGACCGGGAGAATAATAGGTTGGATGCCTGTCAAGTATTTTAAGGTCTTTAATACTCCACTTTACTATTTCAGAAGAAATAAAGAATGTAGTGTAAGCATTTCCTTTACCGTCAAATTCTGTATGTAATGGTCCTAAGCCTGGTTTCTTTACTTCACCGTGTAAAGCAGCTTCATACTTAATTACAGGAATTCCACCATAGTCACCATCAAAAGTTTTATTAGTTATAGCAGTCTGAATTTTTGCGAATGAGAACACAGGGATTAATGCAGCCAGTTTGCCGCTTCCTACAATATATTCTCCTGTAGGATCTACATCACAACCATGTGGAGATTTAGGACAAGGAATCATATATACGATGTCCGGAAAATCTTTCACATCAATTATGGTTGTTTCTTTTACCATAGTAGAAGTTGCAGAATGCGTTTCCTCACTGTATTGATTGTGGGCATAATTTACAGGCACTTTTTTACCTTTTCCTGCTTTAAAATATTCGGCTGCTTTTTTCCAGTTTACAGCAAGGATGTAATCTTTGTCACGTTTGGAAGCATTTACTTCCAATAAGGTGTGCGCCTGCTCTGAATTGTAAGTGCTGAAGAAAAACCATCCACTGCTTGGACCTTTTCCTGAATGACTAAGATCGAAATTCATACCTGGTAATAAAAGTTGAAAATCAACATTCATCGTGCCCTTGGTAGGTTCTACGCTGATAAAGCTAAGTGTTCCTTTGAAATTCTTTTTATAAGAATCAATAGGCACATCGCCATTTTCATAATCCATAGGAACACTAAAACGTGTGCCAGCCACTACATACTCATTATTATCTGTGATAAATGGTGAAGAGTGGTTTCCGGCACTATTCGGGATCTCTATGATCTCTGCAGTGCGGAAAGTTTTCAGATCTATTCTTGCTACACGAGGCGTATTGTTTTCATTGGCAAATAACCATCTGCCATCCAATTCACCATTTGTTTGTGATAGCGCAAGGTGATGCTGATCTCCCCATGGAACTTCTCCATGAGATGTATTCAACATTGGTTTGGTTTCTTCACTATATCCCCATCCTTTTTCAGGATCTACGGAGAATACAGGAATTACGCGGAGCAGGCGACCGGAAGGAATTCCGTATACAGCAACCTGTCCGCTAAAGCCACCGGAGACGAAATTATATAGTTCGTCATATTTTCCTGGTGGAACATACACTCTTGAGGCTGCGTCAGAACCAGTTGCATCACCCGCATTTTTGGGCTTACATCCGGTAATGCTCATAATAAGCACGGCCGCCGTGAGAGTTAAAATTGGAAAAAAGATTCTTTTCATAAAATGTAATATTAATTGAGGAATAAAGAAACTAATTAGTGTAAAAAAATAACTTGCCTGATCCAGTGAAATCAACCTTCAATGGCTACTAAAAAAATCAAAAAACGGTGGGAGAAAAAAACCGGGCGGAATAATGCACCCGGTTTTTATTAATTAGAAAAAATTATTTTACGCCATCATTTTTGCGCATAAATTCGAGGATCTCCCTTGCTTCATCATCCGATAGGCTTTGATTGGGCATACGCACCATACAAATTTCTAACATAGCCTGTGCTTTAGGATCTTTATCAATCATCGCATCAGTATTGGTCACAAAATTCATGATCCATTCTGGTTTGTGACGTGATGTTACGCCTTTCCATCCGGGGCCTACTAATCTTTCATCTGTCATTTTATGACATGAAGTACATTTCAGATCAGCGATTTTTTCCCCTTTTTCAGCCATGGTTGCATCAAGCTTGTCTGAAACTTGTACATCATGGAATTTACCTTCTCCGCGATTGGGATCATACGAAGGATTTCCATTCTCAGCGGTAGCAGGCTCTTCAGCAGGTGCTGCCTCTGTGGTGTTAACATCCTTTTTTTCACCTGATCCGCCACATGCAACAAAGAATAATGCAAGTACGAAAGCAAATAAAGAGGCGAGAATGATTTTTTTCATAAATAGTTAATTTTTTTTTACAGTGCAATATTACATTGCCAAAATACGAAATTTTATGAGGATTGTCATTCATAAGGTAATTTTTAAATGATTTTAATCATGTTTTTAAAATTAAGACGCCTTGTTTAAATTTAATAACTCATTAGGAGAGTCACGGCTGATGAAACTTTGATAATTTTAGTTGAATCGAAATTCTGGTACGATTGGATAAATTCAATATTAGAAATGCGCAATTGTTTATCTTCATAAAAAAGATAAACAAGTCAATCTTTTATACCAGGACTTTTTCAAGATCATTACAATGCGAATTTAGAATATGGAAAAAACTACTTTTAATTCAAGGCGATGGATTCTAATCGCACTAATTAATTTCTGTGTCGTGGCCTTGGCAGGTGTTACGCTTCGTTATAAGATCAATTTCCCGTTACCAATGGTGAATCAGAAATACCTGCTACATGCACATTCTCATTTTGCTTTTGACGGGTGGGTAGCCATTGCATTGATGACTTGTATGGTTAATTATTTGCAGAGAAATAATGTAGCGACCAATTACAGAAAATATCACTGGATTTTATTGGCGAGTTGCCTCACGGCATATGCCATGTTCATTTCTTTTATCATTGAAGGTTATGATACTTTTTCTATCACTTTTTCATCGCTATCCATATTTATTTCTTACTTTTTTATCTTCCATTTATGGCGCGATTTAAATAAAGTGGTCGATAAAGCCTATAGCCCTAAATGGTTTAAAGGAGCATTGGTATTGTTAGGTATTTCTTCATTGGGCGCTTTTTCCCTGGCTTACCTCATGGCTAACCATATTGTAATACAGGATTTATATTTTAGTGCTATTTATTTCTTTTTACATTTTCAATATAATGGTTGGTTTTTATTTGCCTGTTTTGGGTTGTTATTTTCCTTTTTATATAAAATAGGATTTATACCTACTGCTGCTATCAGTAAGAAATTGTTTATCATAATGGCAATTATGGTTGGTCCGACTTTCCTGTTATCCATTCTTTGGTTAAAACTTCCTACAGGTCTGCGCTGGATTGCCAATATCTCCGGCATTCTACAATTGCTCGTATTATTTTATTTCATACAATTATTGCCCGTCATCAAAAAGCATATCAATAACAGGATAGATAAAGTCACCAGGTTTTTATGGACTATGGCAGCTATTGCTTTCGTTTTGAAAATAGTCTTACAAATGCTATCAATTGTTCCATTTCTAAGTCACCTGGCATTCGGTTTCAGGCCAGTGGTAATTGGGTATTTACACTTATCATTTATAGGAATTATTAGTTTTTTCCTTTTAGGTTACATCAATGAAATTTATAAGAAAGAAGGTTACCGGGTATTGACAGGTGGAACTATTCTTTTCGTTTCCGGTTTTCTGATCCAGGAAATTGTATTGATGACGCAAGGCCTCGAAGCCCTGGAAATAACACCATTACCTTATGCAAATGTCATTTTATTTATTTGCGCTATTCTTATGTTTTTTGGCTTGATCTGGTTTGTTATTGGTTTTTCAGGAAAAAGACATCTTGTATCTCAAAATAATCCTACTGCTTAAAAATCGTTTGCGCAATCCGAAATTCCGGGAAGGTAATTTTAATTAAATTTTTTTTGTCTCCTTTTTAATCGTTCTAAAATTTTGTTTATTTTCAAAAATAAATTCTTCACTCATTAAATAGAAAAAGTTGCGTAGTTATATTTCAGGAGAAGAGGCAGTAAAAGTGATTAAATCCGGTGATAAAGTTTTTGTACACGGCGGAGCAGCGACACCTCATTTCTTATTAAAAAAAATGGTGGAGCGTGCAGATGAACTTTCCAATGTTCAATTGATCAGTATTAGCAGCCAGGGTGTCGCATTATTTGCTGATGAAAAATATAAAAATAGTTTTTTTATCAATTCTTTGTTTGTATCTGCCAATGTAAGGTCGGCAGTAAATGCCGGAAGGGGAGATTATATCCCGGTTTTCTTAAGTGAAATCCCTAACCTGTTTAAGCGGAATATCATCTCTTTAGATGTGGCGCTTGTACACGTTTCGCCACCGGACCAACATGGTTTCTGTTCCTTGGGTGTGTCCGTAGATGTTGCTTCAACCGCCGTGAAAACCGCGAAATATGTAATCGCGCAAATCAATCCGAATATGCCCAGGACATTTGGAGATGGCGAGGTACATGTCGATCATTTTGATGCCATGGTTTATACAGAGGATGCTTTGCCTGAAGTAGTTTCCGGCGGCGGGGATTCCCCTGTTTTTAAAAAAATTGGACAATTTTGTGCTGATCTGATTGAGAACGGGTCTACTATACAGACAGGTATAGGCGCTATACCAGATGCCGTACTGGCAAGTCTTTCAGGGCACAAAGAATTGGGCATTCATACAGAAATGTTTTCTGATGGCATTCTTCCATTAGTAGAAAAAGGAGTTATTACCAATCAGCATAAAAAAAGAGCCAATGGAAAGATTGTCACTGGCTTTATGCTGGGAAGCAAAAAGTTGTATGATTTTGCAAATAACAATCCATCAGTGCTGGTGTTGAATATTGATTATGTCAATGATGCGGGTATTATCAGGACCAATCCAAAAGTGGCAGCTATCAATAGTGCGATTGAAGTGGACATTACGGGGCAGGTTTGTTCAGATTCCGTTGGTACTTTTCATTATTCAGGCGTAGGCGGACAGGTTGATTTTATCAGGGGAGCTGCATTATCTGAGGGAGGTAAACCCATTATTGCCCTTGCCTCTACCACTTCTAAAGGAGTTTCAAAAATAGTACCTTACCTGAAACAAGGTGCGGGTGTTGTCACTACGCGGGCACATGCACATTATATTGTTACGGAGTATGGTGTGGCATTTTTGTATGGAAAAAATATGTGGGAGAGGGCCAAAGAATTAATTAATATTGCTCATCCTGACCATAGGGAAATGTTGGAAAGGGAATCCTTTCAACGGTTTAAACATCATTAAAAAAAAGGATAGAGCTTCTATACAGCAAAATTATTGTTATTTAAAAATATTGATCTTTAACTCATGCTGGAAAGGAGGTACAAGGATTTTTATTTACCCAATAGATTTGTGTCAGCACGCACCAAATTGTCATGATTTTATCGATTGTTTTGCCTTATCGGCTGGTGTGCTCACCAACCGAAATATTGCTATTTTGACGCTAGTTTCTTATAAAATAGAGCTTCTTAATAAACGCACTTTGCACGAAAATTACATTGTTATGTCAGGAAAAATATTTATAAAAAAGTTCCGGTTGGTGGGGACACCAACCGGTAAAAAAAGTTTTTTTTAAAAATAATGATCTGTAACTCATGCCGGAAAAGAGTTACAAGTGTTTTTTTTACCCTATCGCCTTGTATCTGTGCTCACCAAAACATAATGATTTTTGACGGTTCTTTTTACCTTATCTGTTGGTACTCACCCACCGAAAAATCGCTATTTTGACTGTTTTTTTTTCTAAAATAGGCCTTCTTAATAAATGCACTTTGCACGAAAATTACATTGGTATATCAGGAAAAATATTTGTGAAAAAGTTCCGGTTGGTGGGGAGAACAACCGATAAAAAAGAGACAAAATTTATTAAAAAGTGCCGGTAGGTAAAGTAAAGCATTTTGTAAAAAAAGGAAAACTTACTGGTAAAAAATAAGCTTTTTGTTCTATCTAAGTAATATAACTTGTCTCAAAAATGAAGTTCTAATTCTTAATGGAAAAGAGTTTCAATATTCTTTTGGAATTTTATTGCTTATGAGGAGATTTTCAAATTCAGCGGAATATTAAGATCAATCAGTTCAATCCATCCTGATTACTTCAATTCATTCCGCGGATCTTCTGTTGGGTTCAGTTGATATTCATATGGTGGTTGATCTCCCAAAAGATTTTTTACGAAATAGTCCCATCTCCGGCGCATCATATAGGGCGCATATTGTCCATATCCATGCCTGCTATTAGGGAACACGATAAGGTCGAAATCTTTATTCGCTTTCTCCAAAGCTTCTACTACCAGCATGGTATTGGATGGAGGTACATTGTCATCCAGCAGGCCATGCGCCAATAATAATTTACCTTTTAAGTTCTTCGCATAATTTTGATTGGCCTGTGCATCATAATCGCTGTTTTCAACCAGGCCATTGTACCGCTCTCCCCAGTCTGCTTCATAGTTTCTATTATCATGATTGCCTGACTCGGAAATGCCTACTTTGAAGAAATCAGGATAACGGAACATCGCAGCTGCAGTTGCAAAGCCACCACCGGAATGTCCCCAAATGCCCACATGGTTAGTATCGATTGGAAATTTCTCAGATAGCTGACGAATGCCGGCAATCTGGTCAGGCAAGGTATTTTCAGCCATGTTGCCGTAGCTCATATCATGAAAGCTTTTTGAGCGAAGTGGATTACTGGTACCTTCAAGGCGGACCACTATAAATCCTAACGCTGCCAACGCTTCATCATCCCCGTGCGAAGGAGAAAATGACCAGTCGCCTACGCTACCACCTTGTGGCCCCGGATAAATATAATCGATGATCGGGTATTTTTTATTTGGCTCCATATTTTTTGGAAGGGAAAGCAGTCCATAAATATCCGTTTTCCCATCTGCTGCCTTTACACTAAAAGGTATAACAGGCTTCCATCCTGTAGCAAGCAGCCTTGAAATATTCGTCTTTTCTAATGGTACAATTATCTTTCCTTCAAGATTCCGTAAAACAATGGTAGCAGCTACGTCAGGCTTGGAATAATTATCAATAAAATATTTTTCTGATGGTGAAAAATCTACCTTATGATTTCCGGCTTCAGGGGTGAGATCCTTTAAATTTTTTCCATCAAAATTAATACTGCAAATGTTGGAGAAGTAAGGATTTTCTTTTTGTCTGCCATTCGTTTCAAAGTAAAGGATTCTGTTTCTCTCATCAATTTTTAATACCTGCGATACAAGCCAGTCTCCCTTTGTAATTTGATTTTTAAGTTTTCCTGTAAGTGCATCGTACAGGTAAAGATGTCCCCAATTGTCCCTTTCTGAAAACCAAATGATCTCATTGGTGTTGGATAAGTATTTCCAGTTTATTGTCCCCCATCCTGATTCGAATTGCGTAGGCACTGTTTCGCTAAAAATTTCCCGGACTTTGCCTGTCTTGGCATCAGCTATTCTTACTTTTTCTATTTTATGATCACGGGATGTAGACACAAACGCTAATTGGCTCGCATCTTCGCTCCATTCCACATCATCAAATGTGCCGCTTACTGAAATATCATCGCTGAGTGTAGCACGATGTGGATCTGCCGGCACATCCAGGTAAATGACTTTGGGATTCGTAACCTCGATTATTACACGATGAATCATCATAATATTACTATCGCCCGGAAGTTCATATTTCCAGCTTTTTAATTTGGGCGCCCCTACATTAGAGGTAACAAGATACATGTCATTTACCTTGCGCTGATCCTGCTTAAAGGTGGCAATTTTTTTTGAATCCGGGGACCATCTTAAAATGGCTCGATCACTGTGTTGCCATCCTGCATTATCTGTAGCATAGCCAAAATCTTTCTCGCCATCAGAAGTTAATTGCACGTCTTTGTGGGTAGAAATATTGCGTACCCATAAGTTATCTTTCCTTATAAATGCAGCCATTTTTCCATCAGGAGAAACTACTGACTCACCATCTTCTTTGTCAATTGGTGTTGACCTGACTGTTTCATTATCCGGTTTAGGAATACACTGGTAATTTTTTAAATCGCATTTCCACAATTTACCGTTTGCATAAAAATTAATTTCTGTTGCATCCTTAGTATAGGTAAAATACTGAAATGGTAACATTGATGCAGAATAACTTTTACCTGTAGCAGAAGATAAGGAACGGGCTAATTTTTCCTGGTCAAATGCCTGTGTTCTCTGTCCTTTTAATGGATTTACCAGGATGAATTCACTTCCCTGTGCTATTAAATTTCGATACCAGAAAAGATCTCCTGAAAAGTAGTTGGGAATTACCATTTCCCGATCAACCAGCGGAGTTGTTTTGTAATAAAGCGCATTTTCTGCGCGCATGTAATCGTCAGCAGTTAAAACTTTTGTCTGAGCGGATATGGTAAATGATATTATAAGCAAAAACGGGCCTAAAATCCTGTACATACTAAATGAAATTTATTGAAAATTGAAAAGCAAGATAAGCTAATTTGGAAAAGTATTTCCTTGTAAATCTGTAGAATGATAATTATAATGTAACCAGTATGGAATAGATGTTCTTATTCTGTTGGTGCCCTTGTATGCTGTTGAATCAATTCAATTAAAAAATTAAATTTGATTGTTTCCAAAAAATTTTACTTCTATGCAATCAATATGATGACAATCATCTCAACTTGTGCGCACCGTCATTTGCAATAGAAGACTAAACAATCAATTTTGTCCGAAGTATTTCATGTTGACAACATATTCAAGAAGTCGAATCATATCCATAAAGGAGGTAAAACGAGATCATAGAATGAAGATAGAGAATCAAAATCAATTTTTACAGGAGCATACTGAATGGCACAGGCGACTTGAGTTTATTGCCCAGGAAAATGCTTTATTGAAATATAGATTAGGAGAGATGGTGGATGTGAGCGAGGAAAAGGACTTTTTACAATTGGCGGAAAATTTTCAGAATGAATTATTATTGAAAGACGAAAAGTTGCAAAAACTTATCAAAGATCTGAAAGAATTGGGCATTTCATTTAACGAAATAAATAATCCGGAATCGAAAGAATGTTTTATTGTAAGGCACGGCGATTTAAGAATGCGCATTTCGCAATTTTCAGAAGAATTTCTACATTTTACCAATCTTTTTAATAAGAAGATGTTATTTGGAATCAGGCCTTAATTCACCATTTGAAATAACTTCTTTTCGTTCAATACTTTGACATATCCTGCTTCAGCTTCTATCAGTTTTTCTATTTTAAAATCACTTAATGTTCTTATTAAGGATTCAGTAGTAGTACCTGCAATATGAGCAAGGTCTTCCCTTGAAATGTGTATCACAAATTCAGGCTCATCCTCTTTTTTGTATTTTTTCAGCAAGGAAAGAATCGCGTCTGCCACTCTCTTTCGAAGGGAATTATAGGCAAGGTTTATTAATTGATTTTCTTTTTCCGTGATATTATTGACAAGTAGTTTAATAAATTTTTGCGCTACTTCCTTGTTGTTGTTAATAAGCATCTCAAACTCTACGCGATCAATTATATTAATAGTGCTTTCTTCCAGTGTTTCAGCAGATTGTTTGTAAACTGTGTCTTCTAATAATGCGTTGTAACCGAAAAAATCGCCTGCATCATATAGACCTATGGTGAGTTCTTTGCCGGCATCATTGATTTTGTAAGTTCGCACTTTTCCCGCTTCCAGGTAAAAAAGACTGTGCGGCTGAGAACCCTCCTTGTAAATATTTTGTTTCTTTTTATAATGGTTTTCGCGGGTTACATTTGTGAGATTCTCAAGCGATTCAGCACCTTTAATTTCAGCCAAACGATTTTCCAGAGGAATCATACTATTTTGGTCTGCCCTGCTTTTCAACCTACTTAGCCTGCTTTCTATTGCATTCATCAATTCCACGTCAGTAAAGGGTTTCGTGATATAATCATCTGCACCCATTTCCATTCCTTTTCTATTGTCGGATCTCTCCGTCTTAGCGGTTAAAAAAATAAAAGGAATATTTTTGAGCTGTTCATTTTTATTTAGCAAATGGAGCAACCCGTAGCCATCCAAAACTGGCATCATTATATCACAAATAATAATATCGGGCGGGTCATTCAGCGCTTTTTCAAAACCTTCTTTCCCATTAGCAGCAGTCGTTACCACATAATTAGCCAATTCAAGTATTTCCCCGGTATTTTCTCTTATTTCAAAGTTGTCTTCTACTAATAATATCTTTATCATCTCACAAAGGTTAATCTAATTTCAGTTCCTTCATCTAATTCACTTTTAATTTGCATTTTACCATCCAGCATTTCTACATATCTGGCTACAATGTGCAATCCAAGACCGGTTCCGGGTATGTTGGTGGCATTATCCGCTCTGAAAAATATTTCACCCACATGCGCCCGATCTTTTTTAGCTATTCCTATTCCTTCATCTTTGATGAGGAATGTGAAATGAGCATCTGAAATTGCTGTTTTAATAAAAATGTTTTTCTTGTCCGGCGAAAATTTAATAGCATTTGAAAGTAGGTTGATCATAATATTTTTAAACATTACTTCATCCATCTCTGCATTTTCCTCACCAGTATGTTCGTAGTTAATAATTTGTCCGGGCTTAAACATTTCGGACATCTCATGAATAAGCCGGTTGACTGTTTCCGGGATATTGATATCAGATTTATGTGCTTCTATTTTGCCATCTTCCATCTTTCTCAATGATAGAAATTCATTAAGAATACTGTTCAGGTTATTCACGGAGGATTTTATGCGCTGCACATGTTTATCCCGCTTGGGTTGTTCCTCTGTCAATGTATATTTTGACAATAGAGATGCTGAGGATAAGATGGTACTTAATGGCGTTCTGAATTCATGCGAAGCCATGGAAACAAAAGCACTTTTCATATCTCCTAAATCTTTTTCTTTGCTCAAAGCCTTTGCCAGTTCATTTTTCGATTCTTCTAATTCCATCAAGGCCTTTTGTAATTTAGCCGTTCTTTCTGTGACTCTCTTTTCTAAATTTTCATTGGCGGATTCCATTTTTTTATTCATTTCCACTAGCTCCAGGCTTTTTTGATTCAACGTATCCTGTACTGATATCCTCACAGAAATATCACTGATAAAAGCAATTGAAAATAGACCTTCATCATTGGTATATGAGCTTAAACTTATTTCCACCGGAAATTCAGAGCCATCTTTATTTCTGCCAAAAAGATCTCTTCCTATTCCCATTGGCCTTGCGGCCGGATATTCCATAAAAGCATTCCTTTCCGGCACATGCTGATGGTGATATCGCTTTGGTATGAGGATTTCCATCTTTTGCCCTACTAATTCTTCAGGGTATGTATATCCAAATTGTTTTAATAAAAAATTATTCGCCAATACAATATTTCCTTCACTATCACATGATAATATGCCCAAAGAAGCATTTTGAAAAACAGCCTCAAACCTCTTTTGTTCCCTTAATAATCTTTTGTACATATATGGTGATACTTATGATCTTGCGAAGATAAAATATTGAATAGTATTAGCCCCTGAACTATTTAATAAGAATGAAGGTTAATTGTAAAAGACCTTCCCCTGCTTCCATTTTATTATCCCGGTGTTAATTGATTTTATTTTATGAACTTTGACTTTAAAAATATAGCATGAATGTATGGCGCAAAATAGGAGAGTATCTTTGGTTGGTTAAAAAAGATCCGGATGCTCCAAAGTCTCAATGGCTCGGCTACATGAATACCATAAACCGCATTTCAATCTGGCTTTTTATCTTAGCCATTATTATTATCATAGTAGAAAACATCCTTCGCTAAGGGAATCTGATTTACGTTTTTTTCGTGATCAATTCCCAAATGATTTTCGCAGCGTTCTTGGAAGCATTTCCTCCTTTTGATAGTAGTGATGCTAATTCATCGTAGTCCTTGATAATTTGT
>JBDTEF010000267.1:0-3517 GCA_039922615.1 Ginsengibacter sp. | reverse complement strand
GATATCGTTTTCTGAAAACGGGCACTATCAGCTTGTAATGAAGACACCTGATTTTGAGATTGGGTCAAATAACGCTTGGCCACACAACCTGAAAGCATAAATATGCCTACGAAAATGAGAAGTATGTTTTTCATAATGAATAAATTTTCCTATTATCATCAAAAAATTATGCCAGTTTGTTTTTTTTTATAATCTTATAGGCTGATTATTATATATGGAAGTCAAATGGTTTTGTAATTTAACAAGAGAGAATTAAGAAATTATTTGATCTGTCAGGTACAAGTTTTAATTTGTCGCAATAATGAAAATAAAAAGTAATTCTTCTTTAGCCAATTCCCTTCTCTGGAAAATTTCCGGAAAAAATTTGACCCATGCATCCTACTTGTACGGAACAATGCACATGATGTGTGCGGCCGATTTTGAAATAAAGAAAAAAGTGAAAACCGCCCTTGAAAAATGTGACGAGCTCGTCATGGAATTTGATTTTACCAATATAGATGAAATTGTTTTGCTTGAGGAAATGAACGTAAGTACAGGTAAAATATCTGATGATTTAAATGCAAAAGAAAAAAAAGAATTTCAAAAAATCATTACCGGCAATTTTGATTTTTCAGTAGAACATGCAGACTCCATGCCTCCTATGGTGCTTATTAATATTATGCTCTTAAAGTCTATTGATTGTGATGATATTAAATTATTTGAAACAGAATTAATTGCCATTGCGCAGCAAAAAAATATCAAATTGGGCGGCATTGAATCAGCAACAGAACAAATGGAGATTGCAGCGAAAGTCTTCGATTCCAAAGAAATTTTAAGACAATTGAAATCTGCCACTGATTTTAAAGACATGTTTAAAGAAATGGCGTATTCATACAAAAGAGAGGAATTGGAAAAAATTGGATCCTATATAAATGATGAGCGATTTTTAAACCAGGACAGCAAAGAAACAATCGTCATGGAAAGAAATCGCAATTGGATAAAAAGAATGCCGGCATTCATGAAAGGCAGATCCGTTTTTTTTGCTGTTGGTGCAGGTCATCTTACAGGATCGGAAGGCGTTATTCACTTACTGAGGAAAAAAGGATATGCGGTTCACCCCGTTTTCAATAGAAAAATAAAATAGAAGAATGCGTTCAAACGCAATGTGCACAAGCATGCTACTATTTTAAGACCTTAATAAATTCGGTTCCATCTTCTCTGAAACCATTGACATGTAGAAATTTCTGATGGCCCTTATTCGAAACATGGTCATAGATCAGCTTTTTAACACCTTTTGAAATAAGGTATTCGTTATTCTTATCAAACAAAAATTTTCCTACTTTGTAATCCCTGTATTTTGGAACGGTGTAATTCAATTTTACAATCGCCTCACCGGCACTATCTAAATGGGCGACAAAAATATTGGCAATTACCAGGTCTCTTAGAATTACAAAATTGAACGTATTACTCAACGGATCATGTTGATAATCGGGGAAATAATTATTAATATCTTTTTTATAAAAGGAAAGAAATTTATGAACTAATCTTTCATCGCCCTGGAATTCTATTAATTCAAAATCTTCATCCGCGCGATAGAGTCTGAATAAATAATACAAATTAATACCAAACAATAATGCATTGGTGATGATGATTGGCACGGCATCAATCAGAATCCCATATACCATGAAAGTAAAACAGCCGGCAGCATTGATCCACCTGAATTTAAGGTCATTATTCACTACGAGTGAAATAGCTAATAATAAAGTAGCCAGGTAACCGAGGCCTTCAGAAATAATTGTGTACATCATTGAATGGAAGAAATATAATTTGCAAAGAACACAAATATCTGAACAACCGGGTATTTTATTTTACAACCGGATAAATTTAATTTTTAAATTACGAAAGTTTCGTAGATTTGTTGGATTATTTATTGACCAATTACCACCATATATGAAAATGATTTTCCTTGGTTTTTTTGCAGTACTGGTATGCAGTGCTTCTTTTGCACAAGCCCCGGAAAAGTCCATTGCAAAAGTGCAATATACCTTTACTCACATCCGGGATACTACAGCACCTGATAAACCATACCAGGAAAACATGGTGCTCATTATTGGTAAAAATGCATCAAGGTATTTAAGCCTTGATGCATTAGCTAACATGACTAAAATTCTACAGGATTTGAAAAGGCAAGCAGTTGAAAGTCAAGGGGGTAAACTAACCTTAAGTATCGGGCCCGGCAAAGACTTGACAAGAGAGGAATATTTTTATTTCACAAAAGAAAACAAGTTAATAATTCAACAACATTTGATAAATACCTATTTAGTCGAAGAGCCCACCTACCATATTGACTGGCGCATATCTAATGATACGATGAGTTTTGAAGGAATTCATTGCCGGAAAGCATCAGCTCACTTTAAAGGAAGAAATTGGATAGTGTGGTATACAACTGAACTTCCTTTTCAAAGTGGGCCATGGAAATTAAATGGTTTACCAGGATTAATTATTGATGCGCATGATGATAAAAATCAAGTAAAATTTGAATTCGCAGGAATGGAAATGATCCAAGATGATCCAATTAAAGTAGCAGAAAAAAACGATAAAATTGAGAGAGATGCCCAACTACCTGAGGGTTTTTTTGACATAAAAGATATATCCTCAGAGGAAAAAGAAATAAAGCTTCCGGGGAAATCAATAAAAACAAATAGAAAAGATTTCGACAAGTTAACTGAAGCATTTATGAAAGACAGAATGGGGTTTATCAATACTCAAATGGCGGGTTCGGATAAAACAATTAAAATTGAAAACTCAAATAGTAGAAAACCAATTGCGCCAGTTAAAAAGATATTGAATAATCCAATTGAACTGCCGGAAAAATAATGATAAAAGTTATATCACCAATTTTTATACACCAAAATATTGTCGAATATATTTAAAATTTTTTACAAAAAACAACAACTATGAAAATCCTTATCACCAGTTTTTTTTCTCTATTCATTTATATAAGCACTTCCGCACAATCCCCGGAAATGGCCATTGCAAAAGTGGAATACACCTTTTCCCACATGCGGGATACTACAACACCTGATAAACCATACCAGGAAAACATGGTGCTCATTATTGGAAAAAATGCATCGAGGTATTTAAGCCTCGATGCAATTACAGAAAGAGTCAAAAGAGACAAAGAAATGAAGAAACAAATGGAAGAAAGCCAGGGTGGAAATATGAATTTAAAAATGAGTAGCATGAAGCCGGTAAACAGGGATGAATATTTTTATTTTACGAAAGAAAACAAGCTATTTGTTCAACAGCGTTTAATGAATGCCTATTTGATTGAAGAATCTACCTATACGATTGCCTGGAACATTTCTAATGATACAATGAGTTTTGAAGGTATTCATTGTCAAAAGGCAGCAGCTCATTTCAAAGGAAGAAACTGGATTGCCTGGTATGCGACGGAATTACCTTTTCAAAGTGGTCCATGGAAATTGAATGGTTTGCCGGGATTAATTATTGATGCCCATGATGATAAAAATGAAGT
>JBDTEF010000266.1:0-22303 GCA_039922615.1 Ginsengibacter sp. | reverse complement strand
ATAATCGCATGGGAATGATGATCATATTATTTAAGGTGAAGCACGAGTATGACCTACGTAATGATACCTGGTAAACTATTCGAGAATAAAAATGCTTAATAAATACTACGCAGTAGTAATCTCATCTAACATTCTTAAATCTGGCGCACTCAACATTTTATAAGGAGCCTGCATTAATTCTTTTAATTGCTCCGTGCTTGTGGCACTTGCAATTGGCGCAGTCACTAAAGGGTTGTGTAAAAGCCAGGCCAATGAAATAGTAGCTGGTGAACAATTGTACTTTTTTGACAGATGGGTAATTGCTTTTAAAATAGAGAATCCTTTTTCATTTAAATATTTTTTCATTCCTGCTCCTCTTGCACTTTTGGAAAAATCCTCTTCACTCTTATATTTACCCGATAAAAAGCCACTTGCGAGTGAAGAATAAGTAATTACCCCTAAACCATAAATTTTTGCCATTTCTGCGTCACCATCTTCGAACTGCCTGTCGTATAAATTATACTTAGGTTGAATTACTTTGTACTCATGTAATTTTTTCTCCCTGCTAACTCTGATCGATTCTTCAAGCCTTTCCTGTGTGAAATTAGAAGCGCCAATGAACCGCACTTTTCCTTCTTTTATTAATTGATCATAAGCTTCCAGGGTTTCCTCCACTGGTGTTTCGATATCATCCTTATGTGAAAGATAAAGATCAATATGGTCGGTCTGTAATCTTTTTAGCGAATCCTCTACGGCTTTTAAAATATATTTTTTTGCAAGACCTTTTTCTGACGCATTTATTTCCCAACCTACTTTTGTAATGAGGACGAGCTCGTCACGCTTTTTTGACTTTTTGAGCCATTTACCAATAATCGTTTCGGATTCACCTCCTTTATTTCCCGGTGCCCAAACGGAGTAACCATTTGCAGTATCCACAGCATTAAATCCATTTTCAAAAAACTGGTCCAATAATCGGAATGACATTGCTTCATCTATTGTCCAGCCAAAAACATTTCCTCCAAAAATTAATGGTGCTATATTCAGATCTGTCTTTCCTATTTTTCTTTTTTCCATACATTTATTTTATTGATTTGTTCTTTCTTTGAAAGATAGGAATTAAAAAGGAAGGTTCAATAGAAGAATAATGGTAAAATAAATACTTTACCACTAAGTTGTAAATTGGTTTAAAAATTGTTTAATAATAATAATTATATGGAATCCGCAGGAACAAGCTTAAATAAATACATCAGTGATACAGGATTTTGCAGTCGGCGGGAGGCAGATAATTTCATCAGTTCAGGAAGGGTGACAATCAATAATAAATTAGCGATTAAAGGAAATAGAGTAGTGGATAATGCGATAGTAAAAGTGGATGGCCAGGTGCTAAAAAATAAAACAGTTGCAGCTTATATCATTTTGAATAAACCAAAAGGAGTAACCTGTACCACTGATTTAAAGGATAAGTCGAACATCATTGATTTTGTCAATTTCAAAAGCCGCATTTTCCCCATTGGAAGGTTGGATAAATTATCTGAAGGATTAATTTTTTTAACCAATGATGGAGACATTGTCAATAAAATTTTAAGAGCAGGAAATGGTCACGAAAAAGAATATGTTGTTGCAGTGGATAAACCCATCAATAGTGAGTTCGTAAAAAGAATGTCCTCCGGCGTCAGGATTTTGGGTACAGTCACTAAAAGTTGCGAAGTGAAACAGGAAGGTGAAAGGCAATTCCGGATTATTTTGAAACAGGGACTTAACAGGCAGATTCGTAGAATGTGCGAAGAACTTGGCTACAAAGTGACTTCACTAGTTAGAGTCCGCATTATGAATATCACACTAAAAGGATTGTTGAAAGGTAAATGGCGCTATTTTACCCCTTTTGAATTAGCCGACCTTCATAAAATGATCGCCAACAGTAGTAAGACTGCAGACGGCGATGGAATGGGAGAGTAGCTACCATAAAGGATAACATAGAAAATAAATAAAACTTTAAAAATACAGGAATGAATTTATTGGAAAAATATATTGACATAAGAAATTACACGGAAAAGATATGTGCGCCATTACAAACAGAGGATTATGTGGTTCAGCCGATTGTGGATGTAAGTCCACCCAAATGGCATATAGGACATGTGACCTGGTTCTTTGAGACGTTTATTTTGAAACAGTTTGACCAGGCATATAAAGAATGTGATCCTGATTACAACTATGTTTTCAATAGTTATTATGAAACAGTTGGTGCCAGGGTAATTCGTACAGACCGGGGAAACCTAAGCCGGCCTACCGTTGCAGATATTTATAAATACAGAAAGTATGTAGATGAAGCAATGAAAAATTTTTTAGCTAATCCGGTTTCTGAAGAAATAGAAGAAATTCTTATACTGGGATTCAATCATGAGCAACAACACCAGGAATTATTGTTGACGGATATAAAATATATCCTGGGGAATAATCCATTATTTCCGGCCTATGAGCCATCTTTTAAAGAAGAGGAAAATGAAGTTGCAGATAGGGGATTTGTTGAAATTCAATCAGGCATTTATGAAATAGGATTTGAAGGAAAAGGTTTCTTTTTTGACAATGAATTAAACAGGCACAAAGTTTTCCTTGAGGATTTTAAAATTGCCAAAAACCTCGTTAATAATGGTGATTATTTAGAATTTATAAATGCCGGCGGTTATGAAAATTTTACTTTTTGGCATGCTGACGGATGGGCCTGGGTAAAAGAAAATCAAATAAAATCGCCGATGTATTGGTATTTAATGGATGGTGAGTGGAATGTTTACACCTACGGTGGATTGAAAAAGATTTCTTTAATGGAGCCATTAAATCACATCAGCTATTATGAGGCATTTGCTTTTGCATCCTGGAAGGGAAGGCGCTTGCCGACTGAGTTTGAATGGGAAATAGCTGCCACGCAATTTGAATGGGGAAGAAGATGGGAGTGGACAGAGAGTGCCTATTTACCTTATCCCGGATTTTCAAAAGCGCCTGGCGCCATTGGGGAATATAATGGGAAATTTATGGTGAATCAAAAGGTGCTTCGTGGTGCTTCAGAAGTGACCTCATCAGGGCATAGCCGAATTTCCTATCGCAATTTTTTTCAACCAAACCTTCGTTGGCAATATACTGGCATTAGATTAGCAATGTAAATTTTTAATGGAGAAATTTTGAATGAAATGTTGATTGGATTACAACCCTAAATTATTTTATTTCCGGGTGGCAATCTGTGCAGTTTTTCTTCCATAGAAATGTTTGTATTTTAATAGACCTGAGAAATAAATTACCGCCGGATGACCGTTTGCTTATTGGAGTTCATTTAATGAAAAATCGTAGAACAGGGTGTTACTATTGGGTTTAAGTAAATAGGTCTCAATAGAAATGAGCCACTTTTTTTTTTGAAACACAAAATTTTTCACCAGGAGAAATTAATGCAATTGGGTCTCAATGCGGCTTCGCACAGGTATCATACTTTATCTATAGTGGAAATAATTTTGAATAAATTATATGGAAAGTTGTTCAGGAGTATATAATTAGTAGTTAGTATTTGGTGCAAGAATTAAGTGAAATAACAAAGTCCCAATTAGGAATATTAGTTTAAGAATTTTTTACTTTTTCCTCCAGGTCCATTAACTTTTCAAACACTGTTTCATATTCTTTATTCTCTTTGTCTAAACGATTTGTTACCTGGTTGTACTTGCGCTCAGCGTCCGCAAATTTCTGATGGTCAGAATAAATTTCCGGTAGCCCCAGATCATTTTCTAACTTCACTTTTTCTTTGGTAATTTTTGCGACATTTTCCTCAGCGAGCGTGAATTGTTTTTTGACCTTTATAAGTTCTTTCTGTAATTCACGGTCTTCTGAATTATTTGTTTTATTGTTTACGGATTTGTTACTTTCTATTACTGGCGGACTTTTTTTTTCTACTTTAGCGTTCTTTCTTGACGCCTCATTTTCCCTGGATTTTTTTTCCTGTTTGTGTCTTTCAAACTCATCATAGTTTCCGACAAATTCTTTGATCTTATAATCTTCAATTTCCCAGATTTTATTAGCAGTCTTGTTCACAAAATAACGGTCATGGCTCACGAGAATATAACTTCCTTCGTATTTGTTCAGGGCATCGATCAGGAGATCTACCGAATGCATATCCAAATGGTTTGTCGGTTCATCCAGTAACAGGAAATTTGCTTTGCTCACAATTGTTTTTGCCAAAGCAACCCTTGCTTTTTCGCCACCACTTAATATTTTAATCTTCTTTTCCACATCATCACCACTGAATAAAAAACATCCTAATAAACTACGCAATTCCAATTCAGTTTTTCCACTGCCTGAATAATTCATTTCTTCCAGCACGGTGTGATTGATATCCAGCGCCTCTAACTGATGCTGGGCATAAAATGAATCTTTTACATTGTGGCCTTCTAATCTATCACCAACAAAAGGCTCCACACCTGCAACCATTCGAAGTAATGTAGATTTACCTTTTCCATTTGCACCTATCAATCCTATCTTATCACCACGATTAATTTCTGCGCCTGTACTTTCTACAATTTTTACTGTATCAAAACTTTTTGAAGCATGTTTTAAGGTGCAAAGAACGCGTCCGGGCGTAACACCTACAGAAAAATTAATACGCATATTAGGCCTTTCTAACTCCGTATTTTCAATCCGCTCTATTTTATTCAGGCGCTTTACAATACTCTGTGCTGCTGCGGCTTTGGATGCTTTTGCTTTAAATCTTTCTACAAATTTTTCCTGTTGTTTTATATAATCCTGCTGATTTTCATAGGCACGTTTTTGCAATTCGATCCTTTGTTCTTTTTCCTGCAGATAGTAGGTATAATTACCTGTATAAAAATGAAGTTCCTGTTGATAAAGTTCTACAATCTTGGTTACCATTCTATCCAAAAAATAACGGTCATGGGATACAATTACAACGGATCCGCGATAATGGGTAAGGTACTTTTCCAACCATTCGATTGATGGTAAATCCAAATGGTTTGTAGGCTCATCCAATAATAGTACATCAGGATTCATCAGGATCATTTTTGCCAACAAAACCCTCATTCTCCAGCCACCACTAAACTCTTTATATGGTCGGTTCAAATCACTGTTTGAGAAGCCAAGACCCTGTAAAATTTCTTCTGATTTATGATGTATCTCATAGCCACCCAGCATTTCAAGCTCTCCTAATTTATCAGCGTATAAATGAGCCAATGATTCATCGGAACTTTTTTCCAGCTCAATCCCTATCTTTTCGATTTCATTTTCCAGGTCACGAATCTTTTCAAATGCGCTCAATGCCACCTGTAAAATAGTTTCCTCTGTATCAAAGCTCAGCAAGTCCTGGTGTAGAAAACCAATAGAAGTTTCTTTACCTTTTTCTACAGTGCCTGAAGAAGGAAGAAACTGGTTGGTGAAAACCTTTAGTAAAGTAGATTTTCCGGTACCATTATAACCAATAAGCCCAATTCTTTCATTGGGTTGTATATGCCATGTGGCATCTTTAACAATGACCCTGGCGCCAAATTCAAACGTAACATTTTGTAACCCTAACAACATAATTATCCAACATTTTAAAAGTCGGCGAAATTACAATTTTATTGTTGGGGGATTGCGGGAATTTTTTAAATTATCAAAAGTTTAAATAGCTTAAGCTGTGAGATGTGAATTGCATGATGAAAATGTGGGATGTGACATTTATGTATGTATAAATAGTGAGATGTAAGATTATGAAATGTGAGATGTGAGATGTGAAAAGTGTGAGATGTGCGAAACCTGGCTTTTTTCCTAAAGCTTATAAATTACAGCCTAAAACCTTCACCTTTTATTATCCGCCATTTATTACCTTACTTTGCATTTTTAAAAATAAAAATTTAAAATAAAATCATGGAACATCATTGGAGTGACGGGCTGTTTAACGCAATTGACAGCATGGATACTGATAAATTTGTAAGTTATATTTCGCAGGATGGCACCTTTACTTTTGGCACTAATCGACCTGTAACAGGAAGGGACAATATTCATAAAGTAATTGCAAGCTTTTTTCAGAGTATTGCCGGTATAAAACATGATGTGAAAAATGTCTGGGATACTGATGGGCATTTGATCATGCGCGGTTCCTCTAGCTATACCAGGCACGACGGAAGCCTGTTGACTACACCCTTTTGTAATGTATTTAAAATGGAACATGGTAAAATCAAAACGTATGATATTTATATTGATCTTAGCCAACTATATGTGACTGCATAATGAAAATTTTTGAATAATAAAAAGGGCAACATTTATGTTGCCATTTTTATTATTTAGACTTTCAATTATCTCAATATTCTCCAATGAGGAACTAATAATATTAAGATACATCAGCATATTGATCTTTATTCTTTTGCATTTGCGCTTTTACATAAGAGCAATTTGCTATCACTTTTAACTTATTTTCCCTTGCATAATCGATCATTTCAAGGAACATTTTTTTTGCCAACCCTTTCCCTTCAAATTCAGGTTCTACTTCAGTATGATCAACAGTAATTTTATTGCCTGATAGTTGAAAAGTCATTTCTCCAGCCGGTTGGTTTTCATGGTGAATAATAAATGATCCATATCCATTGGCATCCTTATTAATTTCTACATCATTCATTTTGTTTTTTGTTTAAATTTTTAAAATATTTTTTATTTAATGAGAACAAAAATCAGGCTTGATTTTTAATTAGAAACAGGAAGCCTATTATCCGAAAGTGGTATGGTGTACAAAGACGGATAATTTTTTAACGATCAAAATGATTCGATGTAAAACCATTAGGAATTTTCAATCTCCACGGAACCAACGACAACAATAGAAGGAAAGTAAAAATTTTCCTGCCTGATGTAATAATTATAGGAACCTGTTATTTCACCCAGGCCTTCAAAATAAAATCACCTTTCCATGGATCACCTGCCATTTGATTTCCGCCGATAATTAAATGATATTCACCTGTATCTTTTATGTCGTAATGCAGGTTTCGGCCAAATGGTCCATCCAATTTCCTATCCGGTAATTGTATTTGCGTGAAACGAAGATTTGCTGATGGATCTTTTGATAAAAGTTCACCCATAATAATCTTACCTGATTGAATAAAAAGAGGAATGTTTTGATGTTTACCAAGGGAATCCATTTTAAGGGCTAAGATCAGGGTGTCACCATTTACAGAAAGAATTCTTTTTGTTTCCTTTGTGGGAGTCGTAATGTGTATACTTGTAGCGGAATCAATTAGTTGAGTTAATGGATAAATCTTCCCTTGGTTGTCTTGCTGGTGGCAGCTTACAATAAAAAGTGTTGAAATGAAGACAATTAAGTTAGCAATTTTCATTAGGCATATTAAATAATTGGCCAAATAATTATTTATTATCCAATGGTTCTACTGTATAGCCTGCTTTTTTCAATAAAGATATTAAACCATTTTTACCTGCTAAATGCCCGGCACCCACAGCTACAAAAACACTTTGTTTTGGCATAATAGTTTTTGTCAATTGGCTGACCCAATTTTTATTTCTGTTGGTTAATAAAATATCTTCAAACTTATCTCCACCAAATTCTGAAAAGTCCATTGATGTTTCCATCGAATCCAGTTGTTGATTTTTATAGATCTTTAGCATCCTGGCAAATTCTTTTTTATTTACCGTAAAACTGTCAATATTCTTTAAAAGTTCTTTTGCCTGCAAGTCGTACGGAATGCTATCAAATATCGAAGCCTGGAATTGCATCGTTTCCAACCCGCTAATTTCTTTTTTATCTTCTTTGGCAATGGTAATGATTTCTTGTTCTACTCCTGTTGGTGTTTTGCAATCCATCATTTTAGGGTAAAATAATGCCACTAAAAAATAGGGTTTTGCTTTCTGAAACATCATCAAAGGCATCTTTAAAGAGTCTTTAAAATATTGTTGCAGGCGTTCATATTCAGATGGTGTATAAAGATCTTCCAGTTTTTTGCCATCCTTCATATTCATGTATAACATGCCACTTAGCATTACTGTAGGATCATCCATGTCCATCTCCATATAGATTTGGTCACTTGATTTGATTGCCTTTTTCATTTGATCGCTGAAATGAATGTCATCCTTGCATAACAAGTGAAAAGTGCCGAAAAGAAAACTTGGTTTTTGCAAACCATTCCCGCTGACCTTCCAAAGAAGTGAGTTTGCATCTTTATTTAAAATATAACCGGATTCTTTTTGCGCTTTACAAGCGGGGAGAAGACAAAGAACAAGGATGGCGGAAATAAAATATTTGATCATAGTAATTTAGGTGTGAATAACTGCAAATCTAATTGAATTGATGAAGGTTGAAAAATCCCTTTTAATCCAGGAATTCAGGAAGGAAAATAAGGAAGATATACATGGTTTTTTGGTCGGTATTGTATTCTAAAAATAAATTTTCTATCCAAAAAAATACAGTATCATATATTTTTTATTGGATACTATTTGGATAATGATGGCACTTTTATTATAAGATGCATTTCATGTACCATTCATATTTCTACTACCATTCGTCTATTATTTTGTTGTGCCTGGTGAAACGCAATAAATTAAAAGTATCTCCCAGGATGCCACCAAAGCCAACGCGGTAGGTAAACACAGGCTTCATGCCATTTTGTAAACCCATCACGGCATCTAATCTTATACCTTTAAAAATGTTTTCGATACCAACAAATATTTCTGCATATTTTGTATCAGGTTTAATGTACAAGGCATTTGCACCCTCTACCAGGTTCCAGTTTAGGCGCTTGAATAAAGGAATCTTATTGGTCAATAATCCGTTGCTGTGGTGTTCAAAATGCAACTCTGTATAAAATGAAGAGGTATTACTGAAATAATAAGGGGTGGCATTTTGAAAGGCTTTTACATATTCTCCAGCTATTTTTGAATCAGAAGAAAAGAAGTGTTTGTAATCCTGCACCTGTACAGCATTTTTGTTTAAAAATCCGCCAAACGTTAAACTGTATTTTATAGAGCCTGCAAGTTTCAAATTTGCATCATCACTTAAATTGAACGCCCATTTATCATAGTCTACATCACTGCCAAAAATATTTTTAATTCCTTTGGTATAATCTATCATGAACGTCGGTAGTTTAGAACCAATTGCCATTTTGTAAGTGGGAAACTGGATATATTTCTGACCCGGCTTAATGCTGAATGAAGCATGTACCAAAACAGCCTGGTGCCTGGTAAACTGGGAACTTAATATTTCTGTCGGATAATTAGGTGTATACCTGGATAGCCATTTTTTATTCAAAATAAAATCAGTTGTATTATCCAGAGGCATACGGTCTTCATACCCGGCTTCAATCCTAAACCTGGCGCTGCTTTCCCACGCTTTTGTATAACCTGCTTTTACAAAATTATTTTCATATATTTTCAGAAAGTTTCTGCCATAAAGAAGACTCCCAATGGTATTTCCTAATCCATCAATCTGGCTCTCTTTAAAAAACTGGCTTACACGCTTGCCGCCTGCTACAAAAAAGGATTGGAGCTTTGGTTTTATACCCGGATCAAATAGTTCGCGACTGGTAAATTTTATGCCACCCCAGGGATTTAAATGTTGGTTATTAAATCCATAACGAACATCCCCGATAAAGCTAATATTCGATTGAATAGATTTTATATATTTTGATAATACAATTGAAGGTTCTACTGCCAAACCTTCTACTGTATTGAATTGCAGGCTTCGGAGCAATGGTTCAACCTGCAATAAAACAGCTCTTTTTTTTCCTAACATTGTATTGATTCCCGGGTAAAAGATATTAGTTATTGAAATCCTTTTCTGCCTGGTAGTATCAAATCCCAATCTTCGTAGGGAGTCTGCTTTATTACTTACTTTGAGGAGGCTATCCTTCACCAGGTAATCTTTAATTTCTTCGGGTTCCAAAGGAACAGGCCTCACCGTATCCCAATATTCATGTGTTTTTTTATTGACAGCTGTGTCATATTTCATGACCACATTATTAAAAAATTTCTTAGGAAATTTTGGTTGAAGGTTATAATCAGAATATACATTGACAAAATCTCCACCTGCCTGTATGCCAAGAATATCAATGTTAAAACGCATTACCTGGTTTTTAAGTCGCCATATTTCTTTTTGAACAGGGATATGTATTTGAGAAATATTAAGTGAATCTATCAATTGTAATTGTGATTTTTTTGTCAGCAACAAATCAAAACTGAATATGCGCCAATCGTTTTCGGTTATATTAATGATTCCTGAAAATAATGGCTCAAAGTCACGCCTGGGTGTTACTTTAATCACATTTACCTGGTTGCCTCCTTCAAAGAAAATACCCATCAATTTATATTTGTAAAAATTAAGGGCGCCATCGGCAATAGGGGATACGAAACCCCTGGCACTTACCTGTGGCGGAAATGAATTAATATTATTTTTGTACAAATCAATGGTAACAGGAATATCAAAGCCAAATCCTTTACTGCCACTTACCCTGCTCGAGATAACTTCCAGTTTATACTTATCCGGTTGTTGCGCCGATATCTTGGCTACAGATTCTGATAAATAAATAATTCCTTTTCCTGTGCTATCGAGTCCCATGTCTGACCTATCTCCGTCTGGGATTTTTTGTCCTAATATTGCTTTGGGAAGATATTTTAATTTTATAATCCCTTTCATATAAACCATCACTTCGTAAGTCTTTAACTGGTTTTCATAATCCGGGCGTTTTTTAATGGCTTGCCTGATAATTTCATAAGCAGGATCTTCTCCGCCTTTTTTTATAACCACCTCACTTAACGTTAATTGTTGAACGGTAAGTGTGAATTGCGTTGTAACAGTTTCATTTTTTAAATCAATCTCTTTTTCCTGGGATAAATAACCCACATACCGGCAGTCCAAAATATATTTTCCGGGAGAAAGTGAAATGGAAAATTCTCCGTGATTATTGGCAGTTACGCCCATCGCGGTTCCTTTAACTAATACAGATGCAAATGGCAGAATGTTGCCCTGGCTGTCTTTTACAGTTCCGGTAATTTTTTGTGCAGATGCATTCAGCGTCGCTAAAAGAAAAATTAAAAATAGAGTTCTCGACATAGGTATTTAAAAATAGGGATTCGGAATTAGAGAACGATTGATCAGATAAATAAGTTACACTTTGCGAACTTTTGGCCGCACATAACTTCCTGCAAGTGCTGCAAAACCACCAACAATAGCCCCTATAAATGCTGTGAGAATAATCAACAATACCGGAGTATCATTTTTTAAAATCAATAATGAAACACGGTGAGCGAGTATATCTTCATTTCCGTTGCTGATCCACCAACTTACGCCGCCCCATAATAATAGTAACGCAAAAAAACCAGCAAGAAATGCAGCATAGGGTCTTAATGGAATAATGGCTGATACGATGAAAGCAACAATAGCAATACTCCACCATGGAAAATAGAGGCAGGCACAAAAGCTAAGTAAAATAATAAGAACGAGGGTGATTATAAATTTCATGGTGGTTTATTTAGTTGTTGTGAGCTTTGAGCTCTGAGACTTAGGCTTTAATCTAATTTGAAAAGGACATTTTTGCAACAATTCTGTCACTCTTAAAATCTTCAGGTGTCATTACCCAAAGAGGATAATATTTCCCCTGTACCCAATTATCAATAAAATCATCATAGTATTTACTTCCGGGATTACCACTCTGTCCACCGGGATACACGCCATAGGCCTGTGTTTTAGGGGTGAGCGAAACGATCATTCTCCAGCTCGGACCATGTTTTGCAGTGGCTGCATTGATGGTATGTGTACCTCCGCCAATTGGTAAATGTAACCGGCTGAATGCATCAAGATTTAATAAATGAGAAACTCTTGTATCCTTGTAAACAGCCCAATTTAGTTTTCCCGTTTTATTTAAACTATCCAGTGTAATGGCTGCTTTTTTAAAAGCTAATGTGGCAACCTCTTCAAGCGTTTCCTTTTGAGGTGTATTGATGTTATCAATAAACCTGAAGGCAGAATCTTTCTTAATGCAATCTAACAATGTACTCTCATGTGGCCACGGCAACTTGACATTGTATTTCGTTAATTCATCTTTCCAAACTTCATTTTCCAGACTATCCCATACAATATCGAAAACGGTAGCGCCCTTGGAATCAAGGTTGTTTTCATGATCCCATTTTTTTAAAATTTCCAAAAACATATTTTCAGCATAATTGAATCCCGCAGGATTAATATATTTTACTAAAACAGGCTGAGCCATTTCTCCAAATACATTATAATTGTCCGTTTGCATGGCCATCATATCTTCCGGTGTAATATTACTCATGGAAGTCAATTTTTTATTGATCGTCCAACCACGGTAAGGTGGATAATTTCCGCCAAGATAATAAGGGTAGGTAGAATCTGCAGGAAGCTGATTGGCACTGCTCACAAATCCTCTTCCGGGATTTACAAAGTGCGGATTTTCGCGTTGGGGTATTACACCCTGCCAAAAATAGGTACTATCTGCGCCTGGCATCACGAAATCACCCTGGCGCTTCCATTTTGCAGGAAAAGTTCCCTGGTCCCAAATGGCGATGTCACCACTTTTTGTGGCAAAAACAACATTTTGACCCGGAACTTCCAGGTAGTTTAAAGCTTTTCTATAATCACCATAATTTTTTGCCTTATTCAACAACGTAAACATTTTTAATTCATTGGATGGATCATGCGCTTTCCACCTTACTGCGTAATATTTATTACCTGTATTCCGTTTCCCGTTGAAAGTTTTATCATACATCACAGGGCCGATATTGGTATAAGCCACTGTATCATTATAATCAAGGCTATCTTTTACTTTAATGATTTCTGTTCTGAAAGTTGTCGGGTGCCAGGCACTATCGAACCAATATTCTTTACGGCTATCATCCTTAAACTTTACTTCATAATAATCCCTTACATCACGCATCGCATTGGTAAAACCAAATGCACAACTATCATTAAACCCGATGATCACTGCCGGAGCCCCTGGAAACGTTGCTCCATATGCATTGTAGGTCGGTGTGGATATTTGCATTTCATACCATAGTGAAGGCAGGTTCAAACCAAGGTGCGGATCATTGGCAAGAATTGGTGCACCACTTTTTGTTTTTGTACCATTTACTGCCCAATTGTTACTGCCGTTATCTTTGTTGGGTTTTTGCTCTTCAATATTATTCAGATTTTTATAATTAAAATAAATGGAATCTGCATTTTTAGGAATTCTCACTTTTATGCCGGCAGTATCAAAGACAGCACCTTTGGGAACAATAGGATCTAATGAATCCATTATGGTAGGATAAATTAAATTAAAATCCCCGGAAGACAATACGGACTTGGCATTGGTCATTTCAAAATCATTCTCATAACCTGCGAGGTCCAGGGCCATATATTTTAAAAACAGGGCAGTTTTTAAGTTGCTCCATTTCTCCGGCTTGTAGCCTAATAATTTGTATTCAAGTGGAAGTGTGCTTTCTGTGAGGCTTTCAATATAAGCATTTACGCCTGCTGTATAATTATTACATTCTTCCAATGAGGCCGGGTCTTTTTCCACTTCTTTTAAAGCTGTTTCGGCAGCGTAAACCATACCCAGTCTTCGTTTGTCACGATCAAAACTGATAGCTATTGGTCCCACTATTTCGCTTACTCTTCCTGCTGCGGCATGCGTTTGAAACTCCATTTGCCAAAGGCGAAATTTTGCATGAATAAAACCCTGTACAAAATAGGCATCTGCATCATTATCTGCAAAAACATGCGGCACGAGTCTTTCATCAAAATATACGTCCACTTTTCCTTTCAGGTTAGGAAATTTGAGTTGAGCAGAATAATCCTGATTGACAGGATCGGCATTCTGCCATAATCCATTTTGAGGACTCAACAATTTACCTAAAGGCGCAGGAAGCAGGAGGGTAGAATTAAGAATTACAACAAGGGCAGCAGTTAAAATTCCGAAAATCAGCAGTGGGATTACTCTCATAAATTATCAATTTCTGAATAGGGCGTAATTTATTCTTTTCTTTTTTGAAATGGTAAAATGTTTTTGATTTGGATGAATGATTTCTATAGTAAAATATACTAAAATGCGAAGACTCTTTTTAGCGAGGCGAAGTATTGAATATTCCAAACCTATATTTGGATAATAAAAAAACCGTGAAGAAATAAATCTGCACGGTTATATATTATTTTGAGGCTATTAAATGCGAATTTTATTAAGAATTTTACCATCGGTTAGTAGCAGATCTCTCATAATCTAACCTGTATTTTTCCGGGATATTTCCATCTACCATACAATTGGCAGCCAGGCTTGGGTAAATGTCTTCGAATGTGCGCACTTCATTCATAAATACCCTGCGATAAATATGACTGCGGGTAAGTTGTTTATAATGATCGATGCCTGCAGCGCCCAATAATTCGATGAAAGATTTCACCGTTTCTTCCTGGTAATTGGCCACACGTACTTTCTTTTCATCTACTACTAATCCAGCTACCAACTGCGGGTCCTGTGTAGCAATACCAGTTGGGCAGGTGTTCGTATTACAAACCAATGCCTGTATGCATCCCATGGCCATCATCATCGCACGGGCACTGTTACAAATATCTGCACCTAAGGCCATCGCCCTTACTAAATGAAAACCACTTAATATTTTTCCGGAACCGATAATTTTAATATGTTGACGAATGCCAAAACCAATCAGCATATTATGTACAAATGCCAAACCATCCATGAATGGAGCACCGACATAATTACTGAATTCTTGTGGAGCAGCACCGGTACCACCTTCACCGCCATCTACTGTTATAAAATCGGGGTAAGTATCCATTTCAACCATTGCACGGCAAATCCCAATGAACTCACTTTTGTGACCGATACATAATTTAAAGCCGATAGGTTTCCCCTCAGCTGCTTCTCTAAGTTTCTTGATGAACATGACAAAATCACCCGGGCAAGTGAAAGCTGTGTGAAATGGGGGAGAATATATCGTAGTATAAGGCTCTACATGCCTGATGGCGGCAATTTCGGGCGAATTTTTTGCAGCGGGTAAAATGCCTCCATGTCCAGGTTTAGCACCTTGCGAAAGTTTTATTTCAATCATTTTCACCTCGGGCTTTGCCGCATTTTTGGTAAAAATTTCGAAACTGAAATTACCCTCTGCATCTCTTGCACCAAAATATCCTGTTCCTATTTGCCAGCAAAGATCGCCTCCTTTTAAATGATAGGGACTTATACCACCTTCCCCTGTATTATGATAAAATCCACCAATTTTTGCGCCGCCGTTCAAACTCTCAATGGCTCTCGTACTCAGGGAGCCAAAGCTCATGGCGCTTACATTTAATACACTGGCACTGTAAGGCTGCCTGCAATCTTTATTCCCTACCATCACCCTGGGATTGTGGTCCATTTTATGAAAATCTTTGGGAGAAATGCTATGTGTCATCCACTCGTATCCTTCATTATACACATCCATCTGTGTACCGAATGGCATTGTATCCAACTGCTTTTTAGAGCGTTGGTAAATGGTGTTTCTGTCAATACGATTAATAGGTTTGCCATCTGTATCACTTTCTACAAAATATTGATAGAGTTTTGGTCTCATTGCTTCCATGAGCCAGCGCAGGCGTCCAAGCACGGGAAAATTACGCCAAAGCGTATGCTTTGTTTGTACCATGTCCTTTATTCCGACAAACATAAATATAGCAAATACGGCCAAGATCCACCAGAATCCGGGCCAAACAAACCATCCTAAAATTCCAAAAATAATGATCAAAGCTATTGTGGTAAGTACAAATATTTTCCGCATAAAAAATCTGGTTTAAAATTTTTGCAAAGGTCGCAATTATAAAAATCCTTTCCAAACGAAAAGGATGTGTATCGTTAAGAGAAGGTTACTTGTTTAAAATGTTTTTTTGGTTCGGAGTCAGTTTCCCCCATCGGTTCATAAAGTAGACGATGTTCTTTTTGAGCTCTGGGTCCTGCACAAGGTGCGCATTGCTAATTATGAATGTTTTATCTACATCAATATCATCATTGTAACCTAAAAAAGAAGGCACATTTGACTGTACTAAGAATCGCAACGACCGTAATTCGATATTGTACTTATCCGCATTTACTGCTTTTTCCAGCATTTTCTTACCCCTGTTGAAATAGGATAATTTACTAAAAGGATTGGAAACATATTTGGCCATCATCATTGTAGCACTTGATTTGTAACCCAGGAAAAGAGGATTATTCGTTTCATTGTATGGCCCAAGAATGTCAATTAATTCTTTACAGGCGTTTTCCTGTTTTTCTGTTTGAGCATACAAAGACCTCACTTTTGCAACAGTGGGTGTTTGTGCATAGGATGGCAGGGAAGAAAAATAAATTAATAAAGTAAGCATAAATCTCATAATATGTTTAGGCTAATTTATTGACCAGGAAATGGCCAATATATTAAAAAAAATCCGGTAATAAGAATTACCGGATTGTAATTATTGTAAAATTGATGTTAACCTCTCTTTTCCTTCCTCACCTGGCCTTTTGGCAATGTAACCTCTTTTCTTTCACCTTTTAAAGTGGAAGCTAATTTGACTGCCTCATAAGCATTTAATTCCCCGCCTGAAACTGAAATATCAGATAAATTAACCATCGTTGGTTCTTTTCCGGGTGCCGGGCTCTGAGTGCCTGGCAAAATCACTTTTTCCGTTACCGGTACAGCAGATTTCATAATTACATATCTTAATTGTTCCGCACTTAGGTTAGGAAAATATTCCAACACGAGGGCAGCGACTCCTGCAACTACGGGCGCAGCCATACTTGTACCGGAAGCGTTACCATATTTATTTCCGCCAGGTAGCGTAGAATAAATATTTACACCGGGCGCAAATACATCAACAGACTCTTTACCATAATTACTGAAACTTGCTGTGAAGCCACCATTGGTTGCATCTCCACTTGCACCAACTGTGAGAAAATTAGGTGCTTTCTCATTCTCCTTTATTAAGTCAGGATTAGGAAAATTATCTGTGGAATCTACGTTTTGTGCATCATTACCTGCTGCATGTACCAATAGAACACCTTTGCTTTCTGCATATTTTACAGCATCATCGACCCATTGTTTCTCGGGGGAAAATCCTTTACCAAAACTCATGGAAATAACCTGGGCTCCGTTATCTACAGCATAGCGGATCGCAAGTGCAATATCTTTATCATGCTCATCACCATCGGGTACTGCGCGAACCATCATGATACGCACATTATCTGCGATGCCATTAATGCCTTTGCCGTTGTTTCTCACTGCCGCAATAATGCCGGAACAATGTGTTCCGTGCATAGGAGAGCCAGTCATAAGATCCGTATTTCCATAATAACGGTCATTGAAATCATTATAATTATCTTTTACAATTTCACCCCTGAAATCTTTCGGCGGTGTTTCAGCAAAATCTGCTTTTCTTACCTGACCTTTAAAATAGGACAGGATATCTGTATTGGAAATGTCATAATTTTTATTCGCGTCAGCCATTCCCAAATACATGGCTGCCGCTCTTTTGGCCATCATATTAGAACTGGTATATCCCTTTAGATCATTACCTGTAAATTCAGTTTTACCAAGATCTTTTGCTATGATAGAATCACCCTCCTGTAATTGAGGAAGCATATTACGTAGCATTAATATTTCACCCGGATCAACACCTTTGGTAATATAGGCCTTGGCTTTTAAAAAAGTAATTGCTTCCTTTTTATCTTCACCCATCAATTGACTGGTATCGGGAATATTGTCTCCGAACTTATTTTTTAACTTCCAGTAAAGCCTGGCTCCTTCTTCAGAATCTTCTTTTACATTTTTGCCATCTTTACCACCGAGAAAATTCCAGCCATGTACATCATCTACATATCCATTGTGATCATCATCAATTCCATTGTTGGGAATCTCTCCCGGATTTACCCAAAGGATTGGTTTTAAATCTTCTTGAAGGGTATCAATTCCACTGTCAATAACAGCCACTATTACTGTTTTGCTCTTTTTTCCTTTCAGGAAATCGTAGGCTTTGTCGAGGCTGATGCCGTAATAGCCTGTGCTGGCCCTGTCCAATTGATACCAATTGTTAGGAGCAACTTTTGTATCTATTTTGGCTACTTCGCTGTTCTGCGCAAAAGATGAAACAGGGAAAGAGGCGGTAATAAGTCCCGCTAAAAGAATTTCTTTGAATCCAATTATCATTCTATTATTTTTAATACCTGCAAATATTTATCAATCAATGGATAAATCAATTACCGATAGCCATTATTACAAAAATTTTATGTTATTTGTTTGGAGACACCTTTTCAACTTTCTCCTGAGTGCAAAAGAGATTAAAGGTTTTCGAATTTGAAAATTCCGTTTCGTAAAGGTGATTCATTGGCCTTCAGAACCGTAATTCGTAATTTTAACTCGTAATTTTCACCCTACAACTATCGTTATTGCATTCACGAATCAACATTCATTTTCGTACTACATGACACCGCCTCCATTTTTAGTTTCCAACAACTATCCTAACTTTGAATCCAGGTTCGTGAAGACACCAACCTGGTAAAAATATTTCGTGTCGTGAATACATAAACCATGGGCATCAGAACCGTAATTCGTAATTTTTAATTCGTAATTTTCACCTGCCTACACTGTAAATTTTATCCCCTGTGCCAACGGTAATTTATCAGAATAATTGATGGTATTTGTTTGTCTGCGCATGTAAGCTTTCCAGGCATCACTTCCGCTTTCTCTTCCACCACCTGTTTCTTTTTCGCCGCCAAAAGCGCCGCCGATTTCTGCTCCTGAAGTGCCTATGTTCACATTGGCAATGCCGCAATCACTTCCGGCATAAGAAAGAAATGCTTCTGCTTCCCGAAGGTTTAAGGTAAATATAGAACTGGACAATCCTTGTGGTACACCATTTTGCAAGGCAATCGCTTCTTCCAATGTTGAATATTTTATCAGGTAAAGAATGGGTGCAAAAGTTTCGTGTTGTACAATTTCCATTTCATTGGTCACCTCAGCAATGCAGGGTTTTACATAACATCCGCTTTCAAAACCTTTTCCTTTTAAAACACCTCCTTCTACTACAAATTGTCCACCTTCTGCCTTACATTTCTCAATGGCCTCTAAATAATTATTTACAGCATCTTTATCGATCAATGGTCCCACATGATTGCCTTCTTTCAGTGGATCACCAATCTTTAATTGCTTGTAAGCATGAACAATTTTTTTCTTGAAATCTTCATAGATATCTTCATGAATAATTAACCGGCGGGTAGTGGTACAACGCTGTCCTGCTGTGCCTGCTGCGCCAAAAATAGATCCGATCATGGCAATGTTCAAATCGGCATCTTTGGAAATAATGATGGCATTATTTCCGCCCAATTCCAACAAAGTTTTTCCTAATCTCGCACCCACAGTCGCACTCACGGCTTTACCCATTCTTGTAGATCCTGTGGCAGAAATCAACACAACTTTTGGATCTTCACAGAGCCATTGCCCGGGTTCCAATGCACCTGTAATTAAACTACAAACGCCTTCAGGCACTTTATTCTCTTTAAAAACTTTGGCAATTATTTGCTGACATGCTACGCCACAAAGAGGCGTTTTTTCTGATGGTTTCCAAATGCAAACATCTCCGCAAACCATTGCTATCATGCTGTTCCAGCTCCACACTGCCACCGGGAAATTGAAAGCGGAAATAATTCCCACAATTCCCAATGGATGATACTGCTCATACATTCTATGCAAAGGTCTTTCACTATGCATGGTTTTGCCATACAATTGGCGTGAAAGCCCTAAAGCAAAATCACAGATGTCGATCATTTCCTGCACTTCACCCATACCTTCCTGCAGGCTTTTACCCATTTCATAGCTCACCAATTTTCCCAGGCTCACCTTATATTTTCTCAATTCATTTCCGATTTGGCGAACTACTTCTCCTCGTTTTGGTGCCGTCCAGGTGCGCCATTCTAGAAAGGCATCCTGGGCCGTAGCAACCACCATATCAAAACTTCTTTTATCGCAAGAGCTTATCGTGGCGATGGCTTTGCCGTCCACCGGGGAATAAGATTGTATTTTTTCTCCTGAACTGGCATACCATTTCGTGCCTGTAGAAACTCCCTTATTTATTTCAGAGATTTTTAATTCTTTTAAAATGTTTTCTATCATAATTATTTATTCTTTTCTAAATGGTAATAATCTTATTTACTACGATTTCTGTTTATTAATGAATGGTTACTATTTTTCTTTTAAAGTAATTTAAATCACTTCTATCTTTTAATATTGTTCCTTTTCATTTGGAAAATCACCTGATTTTATATCATCAATATATTGGTGAATGGCTCCGGTTATTTGTTCATGCATATTGAGGTATGTACGCAAAAACCGCGGCCTGAACTCTGTATTAATTCCCAACATATCGTGCATCACCAATACCTGGCCATCACATCCATTACCGGCACCGATGCCGATGGTTGGGATGGTCAGGCTTTGAGAAACATTGCCTGCAAGCAAAGCCGGTATCTTTTCCAACACTACACCAAAACAACCTGTTTCCTGCAAAAGTAAAGCATCACTCTGCAATTTCTCAGCTTCTTTCTGTTCCTTTGCCCGTACCGTGTAAGTGCCGAATTTATAAATCGATTGAGGCGTTAATCCCAAATGGCCCATTACCGGAACTCCGGCATTTACGATTCTTTTTACTGACTCAATTACCTCTTCTCCACCTTCCAGTTTGATGGCATGTGCGCCTGTTTCTTTCATGATTCTTACAGTGGATTTAAGGGCTTCTTTGCTATCTCCCTGGTAAGCACCAAAAGGAAGATCTACCACAATTAAGGACCGTTTTGCACCGCGTACGACAGAACTGGCATGGTAGATCATCTGGTCTAACGTAATGGGGAGTGTAGTTTCATGGCCTGCCATCACATTGCTGGCGCTGTCGCCCACTAAAATAATTTCAATACCCGCAGCGTCAAATATTTTGGCAAAAGAAAAATCATAAGCGGTGATCATTGAGATCTTTTCATGATTCGCCTTCATCTTTAATAAGGTGTTGGTGGTGATCGGTTTATCTTCTTTGTTTACTGACATGAAAATTATTAAAAAATTAAAATGTTACCAGGCCAAATTTTGGATTAGCGGTGCAAATGTCGAATTATTTATTGAATTGAGATTTTTGATATGAAATAATTAAAATCAGCAAACCTTACTAAGCTTTTCAGTATGAATAATTTTAAATTAATTACAAATAAAATATGGTCGTTATTCTTGCAGATGCGTAGCATCGATCCATATTGTATCAACGGATTTCAACCCGTTGACGAAAGTGAAAAAGTTAATGATAACAGTAGGTTCGGCACATATAATATATTGACTTATTATCAAATTGGAAAAATGGATCGATCCTACGGATCTCAATCTATTACTGCATTTTAGCAACGGATTGAAATCCGATGTTACAAAATTAATCGAGCCTACAGCTCTTCCAAAGGTCTTTAGAAGTAATCATCGTTCTTTATGTAATTTGTTTAATGAAAATTTAAATTCTGCTTTACTTATTCAGATGGTTTTTAACTTATGGGATTCGAATTAAAATTTGAAATAGATTTAAATTATCCAGTGATTTTAAACACTTAGGCACAAAAAAACCGAAAAATTATTTAAAAATCTTTCAGGTACTGCTAAATAGGAATAAATTAATTACAAGTAAAATAAGGTTCTCGTTTTTGCAGATGCGTAGCATCGATCCATATTGTAACAACGGGTTTCAACCCGTTGATCAAAGTAAAAAAATAAGAAGAGAACCGTAGGTTCGGAACATATCACATCTTGACTTATTGGCAAATTCGAAATATGGATCGAACCTACGGATCTCAATTTGTTTTTACTGCTTGGCAACGGATTGAAATCCGTTGTTACAAAATAAAATCGAGCCTAAGGCTCTTCCAGGATAATCATTTTCATTCTTGCTCCAAGTGATTTTGTAGTAAATTCATATTTATATATTTTTGCTTAAATCGTGCAGTTTCTTTGAGACTACAAAAATATTTAGGAAGTCGATTTGTAAGTTTTTTCTTCGTGTCCTTCCTGTCTTCGTGGTAAAACTTCTTAATTTTTTCCTTCCCTTCGCCTTATTGGTTAACCGAAACCTCCCCCCATAAATGCTGTATCAATCCATCTGCCAAACCAATCTTCGGGACAAATATTTCATCAGCACCTGCCCATCGCATTGCATTTGTGTAAATCTGTAATGCCGGTACAATTACATCCGCGCGATCATCGCGCAGTTTATAAATTTGAATTCTGTCTTTTAAAGAAACGTTACTTAATTCCTTGTAATAATCTC
>JBDTEF010000265.1:0-6670 GCA_039922615.1 Ginsengibacter sp. | reverse complement strand
GGACCAAAACGACCAATGTTTACACTCACTTCCTCTCCTTCATGTTCCCCTAAAGTGAGTGGCAATTTAAACAGATCCAATGCTTCTTCCAGGCTGATTGTTTCGATGCTTTGTGAAGCCTTTAGCTTTGCAAATTTTGGCTTGTCTTCATCCTGCTGTGCGCCTATTTGTACCATCGGTCCATATCTGCCCATCCTTGCAAAGACTGGTTTTCCTGACGAAGGATCGTTGCCTAATTCGTGCTCTCCTTTTGCGCGTTCCGCATTTTCGAGTGTATATTCTACCGTTTCATGGAATGGCGCATAAAAGTCCGCAACCATTTTGTTCCATTGTTGTTTTCCTTCGGCAATTTTATCAAATTCTTCTTCAATATTGGCAGTAAAGGAATAATCCATTACAGTGGAGAAATTGAGATCTAAGAAATCAGTAACCACCAATCCCAGATCGGTAGGGAAAAGCTTTGATTTTTCAGCCCCTGTAATTTCCCTGGAATTGGCCACCTTTATTTGATCCTGCTTATTTAATTTTAAAATTCTAACAATCCTGTCAGTTCCCTCTTTATCTTTTTTCTCAACGTAGCTTCTTTTGATAATGGTACTGATGGTCGGTGCGTAAGTACTTGGCCGGCCTATTCCTAATTCTTCCAGTTTTTTCACAAGTGATGCTTCTGTATATCGTGGTGCATGACGGGTAAATTTTTCAGTAGCAGTCATCTCTTCAAAATCCAGGGCCTGGTTTACGGTCATTGCCGGTAACCTGCTTTCTCCGCCTGATGATGAATTTTCAGTACTGTCATCATCATCATTTCCTTCATTATATACTTTTAGAAAACCATCAAATTTAATCACCTCACCGGTTGCCGTTAATTCATCCGGGGTAGTACTGATTCTTATTTTAACGGTGGTTTTTTCCAGGATTGCATCACTCATCTGGCTCGCTATGGTTCGCTTCCAGATAAGATCGTACAATCTTGATAGTTCATAATCATTGATGCTGTGCTGGCCCATGTCTGTAGGTCGAATAGCCTCATGCGCTTCCTGAGCACTTTCATTTTTATTTTTATAATTGCGAAGCTGCACATACCTATCACCATAACTTTTCTTTATCTCATGTTCTATTTGCGTTTTTGCTGTCTGGCTAAGATTTACACTATCCGTACGCATGTAGGTAATGTCACCATTTTCATATAATTTCTGTGCCAGCAGCATTGTTTTACTTACACCATAACCTAATTTTCTACTTGCTTCCTGTTGCAAGGTTGAAGTAGTGAAAGGCGCTGCAGAAGTGCGTTTGCCGGGTTTTACAGCAATGTCTTTCACAGAGTACGAAGCGCCTTTACATTTTTCAAGAAACTTTTCTGCATCCTCAATTGTTTTGGCACCATTATCTTCTGCTTTAAAAGAAATTCGTTTTTGGTAAGAATCAGTAGCTGCCAGCAAGGCTTCTACTTTAAAGCTGCTGGTCGTTTTAAATTGGTTGATTTCTCTTTCTCTTTCAGCGATCAATTTTACGGCTACGCTCTGCACTCTTCCGGCACTCAAGCCTCCTTTCATGCCAATCTTTCTCCACAATACAGGAGATAATTCAAATCCCACGATCCTGTCAACAACTCTCCTGGCTTGTTGAGAATTTACCAGGTTCATGTCGATCAACCGCGGGTTCTGCACTGCGGCATTAATAGCTGGTTTTGTTATCTCATGGAATACAATTCTCTTGGTTGTTTTTACATCAAGACCTAATACTTCTGCCAAATGCCAGCTGATACTTTCTCCTTCCCGGTCCTCATCCGATGCAAGCCATACGGTTTCTGCTTTTTTTGCCAATTGCTTTAAATCCTTTACCACCTTCATTTTTTCATCCGGAACTTTATACCTGGGCTGAAAATTATTTTTGATATCTATACCCATATCATCCTTTTCAAGGTCACGGATGTGGCCATAGCAACTCTTTACTTCGTAATCACTTCCAAGAATTTTTTCTATCGTTTTCGCTTTGGCGGGTGACTCAACTATCAATAAATTTTTAGCCATAATATTTCTATTTTTCCTCTCTATTTATTCTCTTTTATAGCGCTTCTCTTGTTTTTTAATCATATCCGCGCCTTGCAATATTAGTTTAATTATTAAAAATCAATTTTATTTTGAGTAATCATTTATTTTTTTAATCGTATAAATAAAAATTGTAAACAATGCCTTTAAACAGATATTGTAATAAATTTTTTCAATTACTTCTGTAATTTTAATGTTGTAAATTGTTTTACAATGAACCAAAAATTATGGAAATAGTGATGATTGGCGCAGGAAATGTAGCCACTGTTTTATCAAAATTGATGATCAAAAACGGCCACACGATTCTGCAGGTAGTAAATAGAAACCAGGCTGATGCGGTAGTTTTGGCATCAATTTGTAATGCAGAAAGTGCATCGCTTACAGATAGGATTTCAACAGTTGGTGATATGTATATCATCGCTGTGAGTGATACTGCTATTGCAGGTTTGGAGAATATGGATAGTCTTAAAGGCAAATTAATTTGTCATACTTCGGGATCTGTTCCCATGAGTGCATTAAAACATATTTCGGAAAATTTTGGTGTATTGTACCCGCTACAATCCCTTTCAAAATTTAATGATGTTTTACCAGAAATCCCTTTCCTGGTGGATGGTAACAATGGAGAAACAATGAAATCACTTTTGGATTTTGCCAATTCTATTTCTGTCAATGTAAGTATTGCCAATGATGAAGAAAGAATGAAATACCATATTTCTGCTGTCTTTGTTCATAATTTTGCCAATCATATTTTCGCTTTGGCAGAAAAATATTGTGAAAATGAAAATATAGATTTTAAGAAACTTTTTCCACTGATGAATGAATTGATCATTAAAGTGGAAAAATTTGGTGCAGCAAAATCGCAGACGGGACCAGCTGTTCGTAAAGATTTTGAAACAATCCAAAAACATTTGGAAATATTGTCTTCCCATCCACTGATGAAGAAACACTACAACTCACTTTCTGAAAGTATTATGGAAAATGAGCAATAAGAATGAGATCAAAGAATCAATGTCTGACAATAATTAAATTCTATTCTTCGATCATCCCGGTTTCTTTACCATCACCCAATAAATAAAGTATAGAACCTGCGATAAGCGCTCCGGTAACAGCGATGACTAAAAGTAATTTTTTCATGATAATTTTTTTACGTTAATCTGATTTTTTTAAATCTTATTGCATATTCTATGCCTGAAAAAAAGCTGTTGATTCCTATTTTTGGTTTTCGTTAATTTAAATTTAAGGACTATTTCACTAAATATAGAATGCAATAATTCAGTGCCCTATCATAATTTATCCAATGATTAGCGCCTGATTTTTAAACCTGAACAAAAAGTGACTTATTTTATTTGGGTATAATTACGAGCCTTTCGATAAATAATTGATAGCTTCCCGGATGTTTTTGTCCAGTAATAAATTGTCGAAATCATCTTGCCTGGAAATTAAAATATCAGGTATAATCTGCTTGTAAAATTTACCATTTCTATCACAATCGTAACCAACTGTTAGTGTCATATATGCTCCAAAAGGGAAATCGACATTAATATTCGTCGTCGTCATCCCATTTGTTTTCTCGCCAATAAATATGGTATTTTCTCTATCCTTAAAGGCTAAGGCAGTTACTTCTCCTGAGCTACCAGTTGCAAGATTGGTAATTACAGCAACTTTAGCTTTATCAAGTAATACTCCCTTTGGATTGATGTAGGATATTTTCTTACCATTATCCATATATTTTCCGTTTTTTAAATTTGTCCTGCTTATCTGTTTTCCATTGATGTCAATTGAACTCCAAACATCATTATCACCAAGGAAATCATATAATGCCAAAAGCATAGGCCTACAATTACCACCTGTATTGAATCGTAGATCAATTATCCAACCTTTTATATTGTTAGTACTTTTAATTTTATTAATTGCATCATACATCGGTTGCGATAGATTATGTATATTTTTTGAACTATTGTCCTCAATCAACATCCCCGGTATTAGAATATAGCCAATTTCATTATCTAATACTTTAGCTTCGAAACCTGGTTTCGTTGTAAATTTTTTTACCCATTGTTCGCTAAAATCTTTTGTTGTTGGCCCATGATTAGTGCCGGAAAATTCAGCATGGTTGTAAAATATTCTACAATGGTTGGCTTTTGCAAAATCAAAAAGATCTGTAACTTCCTTAAGAGAACTTTGAAAGTCTGAATATTGACCCAAATGCTGCCTCACCTTTGGCTCTATTTCTAACCAGTCCACTTTGTCTTTAAATATGTAACCATTTTTCATATCTGAAAATAGTTTGTTGTAAAAAACATCAATGCTATCCCGGGATGTATTTAATTTCTGTGCGGTAGCGTTGAAGATAAATCCTAAAAAAACTACAATTACTAAAATTCTTTTCATAAAGCCTGTAATCTAATTTTTATTTAATGTAAATATATTATGACCAATTATATCATCTATTGTAATGGTCAAAGAAACAGTTTGGGATAGAGGTATAGACAATTTATGGATCGTATTTATACCATGATACAATATTTTTACATTCCATCATTCGATTTCCGAAGGCGATAAAATATCGCTTGATGAGGTTGTGATTTGTACATTGTTTCTCTAATCCGCCCTCGACACGCTACTTGCTCCGGAAACATTAATGTCTTTATTTCCAGGGTTGCCCTTGTAATTAAGTTCGCTGGCACCACTGGCATTTACAGAAAGAGAATTGTTGACGGTAATTTTTATATCCGACGCTCCTGATAGTTTCACAATGCAATTATCTGTAACCAGGTCAAAGTTTTTCATATCACTTGCACCACTGGCCTCTAACCGTAAATTATCTATTTTTCCATCTATTCTGAGAGTAGAGGCCCCACTCATTTTTAAAGAAACATTGGCGCTCTTTAGCGTGCCTTTCATCTCACTGGCCCCGGAAAATTTCAATTTCAAATCATTTGTACTCAATGTTTTATTAATAATTACATTACAAGCTCCTGATGATTCGATGCTTTCAAGTGTTTTAAAAGACAGGTAAACACGTAAATTTCTTTTCCCATTAAATGAAACAGATCCTCCTTCATAATAAATGGATAGAATTCCATTGTCGATTGTAGTTTTAATATTATTGCGGTATTTGATTTCACTGGCGCTTACTGCCATTGCATAGTCATCTCCCTGCGAAAGATAGATATCAATTCCACCTGATACCCTGATGCCATTGAATGAGCCAACTTCTCTTTGTTCAGCGTTTTCATCATTGATGGTAATCTGTGCCTTGGCCGGATGATAAAACCCCAGCATCATAATAATTAGTAGTCCTTTTAACGTATTCATTTTAAAAAAATTAAATGGTATTTGGTATGTTGTTTTTCTTATAACGATGGATGAATGAAAAGGTTACATTTTATTTCAAAATGAATTCTACTACATTATCTTTGTACCTGTAAATCAATAAACCGGGGTGCATGATGCCAACAAAGGCTTCATTGCTGAGAAAATACCCGCATACCTGATCAGGATAATGCCTGCGAAGGGAGGATAAATTGCCAGCAGTATCTTCTTTTTCATGCATTTCCCTGATTGCAAAATCAGTAATTATGAAAAAGCGAATTTGTACATTTCTTTCTTTCTTTTTATTTTCGATTGCGTGTCAGTCGCAAGTACTTTCATCAAAATTTTCGGATACATTGATGCTGGATAATATTGAGATCAGCTCAACAAGGGCATCTGAAAAAGCACCATTTACAAAAACGAATTTGGATAAACAACAAATAGAAAAATTAAACTTAGGACGAGATCTGCCTTTTATTTTGAACCAAACCCCATCTGTTATAGTTAATTCTGACGCAGGAAATGGAGTTGGATACACGGGTATACGCATTCGCGGATCGGATGCATCCAGGATCAATGTTACACTGAACGGCATCCCTTACAATGATGCAGAAAGCCAGGGTACGTTTTTTGTAGATATGCCTGACATATCTTCTTCGCTAAATTCTATCCAGGTACAGCGTGGCGTGGGTACTTCATCCAATGGTGCCGGTGCTTTTGGCGCCACAATTAATTTAAGTACAAATGAAATAAATAAAGAAAAATACCTGGAGATCAATAATTCTTTCGGCTCTTTTAATACTTTTAAAAATACGATCAAAGCAGGTTCTGGTTTGTTGAAAAATCATTTTTTGATAGATGGGAGAATATCTAAAATATCAAGTGATGGCTATATTGACCGCGCGACTTCGAATTTAAAATCGTTCTATGTGAGTGGTGTGTATGTAAATGATAAAAGCTCTCTTCGTTTAAATATAATTGGTGGCGATGAAAAAACCTACCAGGCTTGGAATGGTGTGCCGGAATCCTACCTTGATACCAATAGGACATATAATATTTCAGGAACAGAAAAGCCCGGAATACCTTATGCTAATGAAACGGACAATTTTATACAGACACATTACCAGTTGTTTTATAATAGAAAAATCAATTCAATAATTGGTTTTAATGCAGCAGTGTATCTCACAAGGGGCAAAGGTTATTATGAAGAATACCGCGCCGGCCAAAAATATAAAAGTTATGGTTTGCCTGATATCTCATTGGGAAATGATACCCTTAAAAAAACAGATGTAGTGCGTCAGAAATGG
>JBDTEF010000264.1:0-5189 GCA_039922615.1 Ginsengibacter sp. | reverse complement strand
ATGCCTTTTGCAATAAAAGCAATTCTTTTCATACTTTCGCGTCAATGGAACAAATGAACAGGCAGGAGAAATATTTTCAGCATACATTAAAAGAAAAAGTAACCATATCTGGTGCCGGAATACATTCAGGACATTCAGTAACACTTAATATTCTACCTGCTGAAACCAATACCGGCATTAATTTTCAACGCATTGATCTTCCGGGAAAGCCAATTGTAAAAGCAGATGTTGATAATGTAGTGGAAACTAACAGGAGCACCACGCTTGAAGCAAATGGAGCACGGGTAAGCACAATTGAGCACCTGATGGCCGCGCTTATGGGTATGCAAATAGACAATGCATTGATAGAAATATCAGGAGATGAAGTGCCAATTTTAGATGGTAGCGCACAAATTTTTATAGAATATTTATCCAAAGCCGGGGTGCAGCAACAAGATGCGGAGAAAATTTATTACACTATTCAACATAATATCAGTTATGTAGATGAAGATAAAAATGTAGAAATGGTTGCGCTTCCTTATGATGGATACCGCATCAATGCTTTGATAGATTTTAATTCGCCTGTCCTGGGAACACAGCATGCAGCATTGACTGATATACGCGATTTTAATAAAGAAATCGCACCAAGCCGCACATTCTGCTTTTTTCATGAATTAGAATCTCTTCTTGCCAATAACCTGATAAAAGGTGGCGATATAAATAATGCGATAGTAGTAGTAGACAAGCCGGTAAGCAGCGAACAAGTTGATCGAATTTCAAAAATATTTGATAAGAAAGATGTAAAAGTGAGTGAGGCAGGAATACTCAATAACCTTACACTTCGGTATCCAAATGAACCTGCACGACATAAATTATTAGATGTAGTTGGCGACCTGGCATTGGTAGGTTATCCATTTAAAGCCCACATTATCGCCAACAGGCCGGGACATTATTCTAACGTGCAGTTTGCCAAAAAGATCAAAGCGCATATTAAAAAGATTAAGTTTAAACATGATATTCCGCACTATGATCCCAATGTGCCACCCCTCTATGATATCCAGGAAATAGAAAAAACGCTTCCTCACAGGTATCCATTTTTATTGGTAGATAAAATAATAGAGATGACTGATACGTATGTAGTAGGTATTAAAAATGTAACGTATAATGAACCATTTTTCCAGGGCCATTTCCCGGGTAATTCAGTGATGCCTGGCGTGTTACTTGCAGAAGCACTGGCACAGGTTGGCGGATTCATTGCTATTCCGAGAGATACGACTGATAAGTATGATACATATTTTCTCAAAATAGAAAATTGCAAGTTTAAACAAAAAGTAGTTCCGGGAGATACTTTAATTTTAAAAATGGAGTTGTTAAATCCAATTCGTCGTGGTATAGCAGAGATGAAAGGTACCATTTACGTGGGAGATAAATTAGTTACAGAAGCTTTAATGATTGCTCAAGTAGTAAAACGCCCCACCACCTGATGATAAGTCCACTTGCACATATTCACCCTGAAGTTTCAATTGGCAAAAACGTGAGGATTGATGCTTTTACGGTGATAGAAAAAAATGTAACTATCGGAGATGACTCTCATGTGATGTCGAATGTGGTCATCATGAGTAATACTACTATTGGAAAATCATGCACTATTTTTCCCGGAGCTGTTATAGGCGCCATACCACAGGACTTGAAATTTGATGGCGAAAAAACAACGGTTGAAATTGGGGACCGCACAACTATCAGAGAATGTGTGACTATCAATCGCGGCACGAAGGATAAATGGAAAACGGTAATAGGAAATGATTGTTTATTAATGGCTTACGCGCACATCGCCCATGACTGCGAATTAGGTGACCATATCGTAATTGCCAATGCTGTACAATTGGCAGGGCATGTTGAAATAGGTGATTATGCGATTATTGGTGGCTTAGCTGCAGCAATTCAATTTTCAAAAATAGGTAGCCATGCTTATATTGCCGGAGGTACAGAAATTATAAAAGATGTACCTCCATATGTAAAAGCAGGAAGAAAACCTCTTAGCTATGTAGGCATTAATTCTGTAGGATTACAACGCAGAGGATATACAGCAGAAAAAATAAATGATATTCTCAAAATTTACCGGCATATTTATACTTATGGGCTTAATATCAGCCAGGCAGCTTTGTCGATTGAAAAAGATATCCAGGATTCTGAAGAAAAAAGAAATATCCTGGAATTTATTAAAAATAGTAAAAGAGGCATATTAAAATTAGTGTCGAAAGAAGAGGAAAGTAATATTTGATACGACTTTCTAATCGCTAAAACCCTTTACCAGTTGCCATCCTAATGAATATCATTTTAGAAAACATAGGCAAGCGATTTAATACCGAGTGGATATTCAGGCGATTAAATTACCAATTTGAAGCTGGAAAAAAATATGCAATTACCGGACCGAATGGCTCTGGCAAATCAACACTTTTACAAATTATTTCAGGCGCAACGACTCATAATGAAGGCACTATAAATTTCAATGAAAATGGGCAACCAATAATAGCAGAAAAGATTTATTCAAAAATCTCACTGGCTGCACCATACTTAGAATTGATTGAAGAAATGACCTTAAGCGAGTTTATAATTTTTCATGGAAAGATGAAAGGTTGGGTCGATAATTTCCATAGCGATCAAATAATTGAATCTGTACATCTTGCAAAAGCTACACACAAACAGATACGGTATTTTAGCAGTGGCATGAAACAAAGAGTAAAATTGGGCCAGGCTATTTTTAGCGATACAACTGTAATATTGCTGGATGAGCCGCTTACAAACCTCGATGAAGAGGGCATTTCTCTTTATCATTCCCTTATCGATAAATATTGTAATAAGCGAACTGTTATTGTAAGCAGCAATGATAAAAAAGAATATTCTTTTAGTGATGAAGTATTAGATATCAATGCCTACAAATAACGTTTCCTTTTCATCAAAGTTCCGGGTTGATTTTCCAATTCATTTTTACCTATTTTTTATAAAAAAAATTTCAGTACACTTTATCATTTTGAATATACTGCCCTTACCTAATTCAATTATATTTGCGCATAAAATTATTAAGTGAAAGGAAGAATTGCTTTTTTATTGATATGCATTATTGTAATTGCAGATCAGGCCCTGAAAATCTACATTAAAACTAATTACCATCTCGGTGAGTGGCATCCCGTAATGGGAGAATGGTTCAAATTATATTTTATCGAAAATGAGGGAATGGCCTATGGCTGGAAGTTTGGTGGCGATTGGGGTAAAATGGCCTTAACACTTTTTAGATTGGGAGCTGTAATTTATGGGGTTTTCATCATCAGAAATCTAATAAAAAACAATTATTCAAGAGGATTGATCATTTGCGTTTGCCTCATCTTTGCCGGCGCATTGGGCAATTTGATTGACAGTATGTTCTACGGATTGATATTTGAAAGCAGTAGCTTCGATGCGATGAACGTTGCCAAAATTTTCCCGGCAAAAGGCTATGCGTCTTTTCTTCATGGAAACGTGGTAGACATGCTCTATTTTCCTGTTATTCGCAATGCCACTTTTCCTTCATGGTTTCCGGTCTGGGGTGGAGAAAGCTTTGAATTCTTCCGGCCTATTTTCAATTTAGCAGATGCTTCTATATCTACCGGAATCATCACCTTATTTATCTTTCAAAAACGCTTTATCAAGAAGAAAGGAGAGGTTGAAAAAGTTGAAGAATCTTCTAATAAATTAAAAGAGATCACAGCTTAACAATTTAAATAAAAAAAATTATCTTCACTTATCTGATATTATAAATTATTCAATTCTTTCCATGAAATATTTAAAATTTTTTTCCGGATTCATACTATTTACTATTTTACTAAGCGCTTGTCAAAAAGAATTTAGCAACGAAGAAGTAGCTCCCATAAAGGGTAACTGGGAATTCAAGGTTTTGACAAATACCTATTCAGGCCCCCTTGATACTGTATATATCGAAGGGAACAGTATGAAAATACTTGGAAAAAGCGATGATAAATCCCACTTTTTTAACATGACTCTTACATCTCCTACCGGATCATTTTTGGCTGGCAGTGCCTATCGTGCTTCTGCTCAGGAGGCAGTAATGAATTACACACAAAACTCAAATGATATTTATGTGGCTAATGCACTTAATGGTGAGTTTACAGTAAGCATAAACCTGATTAATGAAACATTTGTTTCGGGTACTTTCTCAGGAATTGCAATTGATTCAACAGGAAAGAAACAAAATATTTACCAGGGAAAATTCAGTTCTATATACGGAATAGCTCCTTAAAAACCTTAAAATTTAGTAGTTTCCCATCAATTGTTTCGGTTGATAATACACTGATTTCCATTACTACAATTTGAAAATCTCCATTTCTTTTTTTTAATGGTATCTACATGCATACAAGTAAGTGTTACTTATTTTTTCTTTTTCTCTTAGTCACCATCCAACCTGTATTTTCTCAATATGATGTCCCGCTTTATACATCTTATACCACTGTGCAAGCAAGAACAAAAACGCATGATCTGATTATAAAAAATACTATTACCAGGAATTTATCTATGCCCCTTGCTGATTCCACAGAAAGCAATTGGGAAGATGCTTTTAATGCCATGGAAGTATTTAATTATCAATCACCTTTCACTTTTACTAAAGTCAGGCTTGCTTTCGACTCTATTCAAATTAGAAGCATTGATTTTCAGAGATCTTTGATAGAATTAGCTTACACTTTATACCCTAAAGATTTTATTCCTGAGGCAAAATCTTTATTGGAAAAAAGCATTAATCCAAAGGTATTCGCAATGTCTGGGGAATATATGATCAGGCAAGATAGAGACTCAGGAACAATACAGCCAATTTTCAGGATGCTATTTGAAAAATTTAGCGATAGTGTATATAAAGACCCCATTTTAAATTCGCTTCTTCATCGTCTGCGTCCTGATAATGTAAACATTTCCAAAAAGGAATTGCTTGCCAGCTTATTAAATAAATCTTTTCTTCCGGGTAAAATTGTTATGTACAGTTTTCAAAGAAAAAATCGTGATTATCCGGGAATGGTTATTATACGAAATGCACAGGGGCAAATAATCACAGACGATAAAGGCGTAATTTTTACTGTACCACAACTTGCCCGAAGTATTTCTAATCTTCCCTATTATTTGACAAATGGAAATACGCCGCAGGGAATTTACAGGATGTACGGATT
>JBDTEF010000263.1:0-3215 GCA_039922615.1 Ginsengibacter sp. | reverse complement strand
CAAACAAACTTTTCCTATGAAAAAAATCACACTTTTTTTATTTTTATTTATGCCACTTTCCCTACTTGCCCAAAATTTTTTGACACCGGAAATGCTCTGGACGCTTGGTCGTGTTTCTGCACTCTCTCAAAGCCCGGATGGTAAAACTATTTTATACAGTGTTTCTAAAACAAACCTTAATACCGAGAAAAGTAATACAGAATATTTTTTTATAAATGTGGCCAACAATCAAACGCAAAAAACGGAAGTGTTTAAAGATAAATCCTTTGTGCAATGGGATAAGAACGGGATTTATTCAACCCAAAAAAAACAATTATTTATTAGTAAAGATTTGGGAAAAACATGGCGGCCTATTTATGGTAAACTGGATGATGCTGTGGAAGTACGTGTGTCTCCCGATGGAAGTAAAGTAGCTTATTCTAAAGAAGTGCAGGTAGAGAAAATCCTGGGAAAGGACATTTACAGTGATGCAAAAAATAGCACTGCTCAAATCTATACTGATCTTGATATTCGTCATTGGGATAAATGGAATGAGGGAAAAGCGAATCATGTTTTTGTCGCCTACCTTGATAGTGCGAAACCAAAAGTGACTGATATTCTGGAAGGGAAACCCTGGAATTGTCCTCAGAAGCCTTCCGGTGGTTCCGAAGATTTTATCTTTTCTGCTGACAGCAAAAGCGTCATTTATGTTACGAAACCCAAGACTGGCAAAGAATATGCGCAAAGTACCAATACCGACATTTTCCAGTATGATATTGCCGCTGCTTCTACAACTAACCTGACCGAAGGAATGATGGGTTATGATGTAAACCCGGCAATAAGTCCTGATGGTAAAAGGATCGCCTGGCAGAGCATGCGCCGCGATGGCTACGAGGCGGATAAGCAGGATATTGTTGTGATGGATCTCGCATCTAAATCAAAATTTAATTTGACTACCGGCTGGGATGAAACTGTAGATGGAGGATTTAAATGGAGTAATAATGGAAAGACAATTTATTTCACTGCGTCTATAAAGGGCACACAGCAATTGTTTGAAGTAGATGTGCCTGACAATTTAAATGTCCGCATGCTGGCAACTGTAAAGCAATTAACGAAAGGCGATTTTGATGTGAACAATATTGTATCAGAAAGCGATGGTCAATTAGTTGCCGGTCGAATGGATTTTAATCATGCAGCAGAACTGTTCAAAATTAATTTAAACACAGGTTTGATGCAGGCGCTTACACATGCCAATGAGGCTGCGTACAGCAAAATGGAGATGGGTAAATCAGAGTTGAAAATGGTAAAAACCAAAGATGGTCATGAGATGGGGGTATGGATAGTTTATCCACCAAATTTTGATCCGAATAAAAAATATCCAACCTTACTTTATTGCCAGGGCGGCCCTCAGTCCGCGTTGACACAATTCTATAGTGTGCGATGGAATTTTCAACTCATGGCTGCAAACGGATATATCATAGTAGCACCAAACCGACGTGGAATGCCGGGATGGGGAGTTGAATGGAATGCTTTGATCAGTAAGGATTGGGGTGGTGGCGCTATCCAGGATTATTTGGATGCCATTGATGAAGTTTCAAAAGAATCTTATGTAGATAAAAACCGCTTAGGTTGTGTAGGCGCAAGTTATGGTGGATATAGCGTGTACATGTTAGCAGGAATTCATGAAAACCGTTTTAAAACATTCATTGCGCATGACGGTTTGTTTGATATGAAAAGCTGGTATGGCACTACAGAAGAATTATGGTTTGCCAACTGGGATTTAGGAGGCAATTATTGGCAGGAGCCAACGCCGAAAAGTTATACCACATTTAACCCTTCCAATTATATCGCAAAATGGAATACGCCGATCATGATTATACAGGGTGGCATTGATTACCGGGTTCCGATAGGGCAAGGTTTAGAAGCATTCCAGGCTGCGCAGTTAAAAGGAATTAAGAGTAAGCTATTGTATTTCCCCAACGAAAATCATTGGGTTTTACATCCTCAAAACGGCCTGGTTTGGCAACGGGAGTTTTTTAAGTGGTTGAAAGAAACCTTGTAACAAAAATTATTTTGGGACCATTAGAAAATACAAATAATACAATTATAAGAGAACCAGTAAACCATTAATCAAAAGATCGATAGGGATCGTAACTTATTTAAAAGTGACCTTAACTTAGATTTGACTAGCCAAATAAATTAACTAAATGCCAATTGCCGGCAATGCAATAAATACACTCTTTTCTGTTCATTATTTCCCAATTTGCTACCAGACAATATTCTTAAATTTGCAAGGTGTACAGTCTAAAAAATATATTTTTATCTAAAAGTGAAGTTGAATTCAGAAGGCAACTGCATAATGTAATTGGCTTTGCTCCGCGAAAGCCAAAGTTATACAGGACGGCTTTGAGTCATAGATCAGTAAGAGAAGGTGCCGATGAAAACAATGAACGCCTGGAATTCCTGGGAGATGCAATTATAAGCAGCATTGTTGCCCATTATTTATTTATGAAATATCCCTACAAAGAGGAAGGTTTTCTTACTGAAATGAGAAGTAAGATGGTGAACAGGAATCAATTAAATGATATTGCTTTAAAAATGGGATTGAAAAAAATAACCTTTTACAATAATTTTGATAAGGGTTTAAAGACGTCACAGATTTTTGGTAATACACTGGAAGCATTGGTGGGAGCCGTTTTCCTTGATATCGGTTACAAGGAAACGCAGAAATGGGTCACCGGCAGAATTATTCTTCCTCACTTATTTATGCAGGATCTTGAATGCATAGATATGAATATTAAAAATAAGCTATACGGTTGGGCTAATAAAAATGGTAAGCTACTGGAGTTTACCACGATTACGGAAACAATGGAAAGAGGCAGAAGGTTGTTTACAATCGGTGCTACTATTGATGGAGAAATTATATCAGAAGCAAAAGCATTTAATAAAAAAGATGCGAGTCAACTTGCTGCGCAACTGGCGATCGACAAGTTGAATATTGTATAGCTCTTTTACTGTAATAGCGCTATTCATTGACTCTGGCAGTGAAAGTGTTTATAAAAAACTAACTTACGCTTTATAAAAAACAATTACAATAATTTGAAAAGCCTGATTTTTTTGTTGCTGGTTGTATGTATCTTTTTTTCTTGTAAAAAGGATTCTTTTATTGAAAGCAAAGAAGCTAAACTATCTGTAAGTGCTGACACGCTTCATTTTGATACTGTTTTTACAACGGT
>JBDTEF010000262.1:0-9100 GCA_039922615.1 Ginsengibacter sp. | reverse complement strand
ATTCAACAAAAATCAATTAGTCAGTCTCCTCAAGCATAAATATTTCTTCAACATACTTATTAAAAACCCTGGCAATTTTGAGCGCCAATACAGTAGACGGTACATATTTATTTGCTTCCATTGCATTTATTGTTTGCCTGCTGACCGATACTTTTTTCGAAAGATCTTCCTGGGTCAGGCTCATGATGGCCCGCTCTACTTTAATTGTATTTTTCATCCGACATTGATTTAGTGGAGGTGTACAAAACATAATTAAACCTGAAAATAAAAATTACCAGCACCGTGAACATATTGTACAGCATAACACTATAGAATGCACTACCATAAATAAATACCAGGCAAAATATCAACAAAATATAATTGATAAGGATTGCCCAAAGCATTGATGATTGACGGAGTTTAGCGATGAATTCATCTTCATTCTTTTCTTTTGAAAATCCAATTAATAGTGCACCCAAAATAAATAAGATTCCCACAATTGTACCCGTAATATCTGTGGTAATAAAAGTAAAAAATTGCCTTTTTCCAAAAAACTCACTATTAATTAAAGCGAAAACTTTGGCGTTTAAGGACAATCCATCAAAATCCGTAACCGATAAAAATAATCCTAAAATTGCTGTTGGAATAAAAATAATCCAGCCGATGATTTTGTATCTGTTGGGTAATAGCATTTTGTTTATCATGATAATTTAATTTTAACAAATGTAAGGTTTATTTTACATTAAGTAACATATTCTTTACATTAAGTCAGATTTATTTTACATAAATAAAAGCAGAATGCATCTAAATAGTTTAAACTATTATAAGCAATTATTTCAAAATCAATCACGGTATAGGTTTGATGATTAATTACTTTAGGATTATTAAGGTTTAGAAGTGATTATTACTCATAAATATTTTAATAGCTTTAATTTTACTTATGTTCTACCTGGCAAAATCACCCTGGCTCCTAAGAAAACTCTACCCGGATTGTATATGGGAAATTCCGACAGAAGAAAAAGTGATCTATCTCACCTTTGACGATGGTCCCAATCCCAAAGCCACCTATTTTGTGCTTGACGAATTGAAGAGATATAATGCTAGGGCTACTTTTTTTTGCATAGGAAAAAATGTGGAAGAAAATCATGAAACGTATAAGCAGATACTGTTTGAAGGCCATAAAGTAGGCAATCATACCTATGACCACCTGAATGGTTGGAAGACACCTGATAAAGAATATTTAGCCAACATAGAAAAGGCATCCACTGTAATTGACAGCCATCTATTCCGTCCCCCATATGGACGAATTACCAAATTTCAATTGAAGGCCATTCAGAATAAAAAATTTGAATTAAAAACTGTTATGTGGAGTGTGCTAAGCGGTGATTTTGACACTTCCATTAAGCCTGAGAATTGCTATCTGAATGTAGTTAAAAATGCAAAAGAAGGATCTATTATCGTTTTTCATGACAGTGAAAAAGCCTTTCCGAATTTGAGAATTGCCTTGCCTAAAACGCTGGAATACTTTGCTGCAAAAGGGTTCACCTTTAAATCAATCTCCACCATAGCTGATAAAAAAATTGGGCCCGGGTAGATACCCAGGCCCGTTTAATCCGTACCCTATGAAAACTGAGCGTGAAGGTAATGAAGAATTTAACAAATTAAAAAAATTTATTTTTTTAATTATACTTTTCTCCAATATATTTCAATGAAGTACGTAATCAAGAAATTACAATCTAAAAATCAACAACCCTTCTTACTATGAAATTAATCGATACACATACCCATTTATATGTAAATGAATTTTCAGAAGATATAGACCTCGTATTGGAAAGAGCCCAACAAGAAGGGGTAGAGAAATTTTATTTACCTGCCATTGATTCATCAGAAAATGAGGCGCTTCTTTCACTCGAAAGTAGTTTTCCGGAAAAAATTTTTGCAATGGCTGGTCTACATCCCTGTTCTGTGAAAGAAAACTACCAGGAAGAATTAAAATTGATTGAAATTCAATTGGCGAAAAGAAAGTTTGCAGGAATGGGCGAAACCGGATTGGATTTTTATTGGGATACTACCTTTAAAAATGAACAATATAAAAGCTTGCGTAAACATATTGACTGGGCGATCCAATATAAAATCCCTCTTGTATTGCATACCCGCAATGCAACCCAGGAAACAATTGATGTCATAAAAGAATATGCAACTACCAATTTATTTGGCATTTTTCATTGCTTTGGCGGCACGTTGGAAAATGCAAAGGATATTGTATCTATGAATTTTTCATTAGGAATCGGGGGCGTACTGACTTTTAAAAATTCCGGGTTGGCAGAAATTGTAAAAGAAATAGATTTGGCACATTTGGTTTTGGAAACGGATGCTCCATATTTGGCGCCGGTACCTTTCCGGGGGAAACGAAATGAAAGCAGTTATCTTATATACATTGCCAATAAATTGGCGGAAATAAAATTAATACCAGTAGATGAAGTAGCAAGGATAACATCTGAAAATGCTGAACGCATTTTTAATCCTAACCATAATTAAAAAGGTAGAAATAGTAAGACATTTACCATAATTAAATTATGTGAAAAAGGATGCGTTTTGTAGATTTGTAAAAGAACCCTATCTTAACTTTTTTTATAAACCAAGCGAAAAGCAGTGAGGAAAAGTCTATTTCTAAAAACTGCTGAAATTTTATGGATCAAATTGCCGAAGTTCATCCCAAAAAATTAAAGCAACTTGCCGCTACTGCTATTTGCGGAAACGACATCACTTCTTCTTGTCTTTACGTTGCAGCCATCACTATTGTTTATGCGGGTCAATATGCCTTTATTTCTTTACTGATTGTTGGCCTTGTTTTGTTTTTTTTCAGAAAAATTTATGGTGAAGCCGTTGGTGCGCTACCACTAAATGGCGGTGCATATAACGTGCTTTTAAATACCACAAGTAAGGGTAACGCCTCTCTTGCAGCCTGCCTTACCATTCTTTCCTACATGGCTACAGCAGTACTTTCTGCTACAGAAGGAATGAATTATTTGCATAGTATTTTTCCTGTTTTCCCCGTAATTGTAGCTACGATGGTTCTTCTAACCATCTTTCTATTTCTTACCATTGGCGGCATATCAGAATCATCAACAGTTGCTATTATTATTTTTATTATTCACCTTCTTGTTATTACGCTGTTGATTGGCAGTTGTATTTATTATGTATTTCAACATGGTTTGGATTTAGCAAAAATAAATTTTAAGACACCGCTGAAAGGCAGCCTTTCGAGTGCATTATTTTTGGGTTTCAGTACTGCTATGCTAGGTGTTACAGGATTTGAAACCTCTGCTAATTTCGTTGAAGAACAAGCCCCGGGCGTTTTTCCTAAGACACTAAGAAATATGTGGATATTGGTGGTGATCATTAATCCGCTGATTGCACTTACTGCTGTTGCCATTGTGCCTTTAGACATAGTGCCGCAACACGAGAGTGCTTTTTTATCTTTTATGGGAAGAACTAGTGGTGGCAGCTGGTTAGCCACAGTAGTTTCATTTGATGCAGCCCTTGTATTGAGTGGTGCTGTTTTAACCGCTTTTATTGGTGTTAGCGGGTTAATGAAACGAATGACATTAGATAGGATATTTCCGCAAATGTTATTGAAAATGAATAAAAAAGGTAGCTCACCGAGGATATTAATTACCTTTTATATTCTATGCCTTTCCATTTTATTTATTACACAAGGTAAGCTTGGCCCACTTTCCGGCGTTTACACAATTTCCTTTTTATCCGTGATGGCCTTCTTTGGATTTGGTAATTTATTATTGAAAATAAAGAGAAGCAAATTACCAAGACCGGAATATGCAACACCAACTGTAGTAATGCTTGGTATTGCCGGAATACTAATTGCACTTTATGGAAATGTGCAACTTCACCCTGATTACCTGGTGATGTTTTTGAAATATTTTATTCCTTCTATATTGATCATTTATTTATTTCTAAAAAGAAAAGCAGTTATCCATTATTTGCTGGTGTATGCCAATAGCATATTTGATAGTATAAACCGGGCAGCCATATTTAGCAGGTTTCATCTTACGAATGAAATGAGAAAATTGAACAGGCAGCCATTTGTTTACTTTACCAAAGGAGATAATATCGCCGTTCTTAATAAAGTAATCACTTACGTGCAGGAAAATGAAATAACCCAGAAATTAAAAATTGTAACTGTCATTCAACAGGAAGAGCAACTATCAGAAACCTTCGATCGTGATTTGCAGGCATTGGACAGGGCTTATCCCGAAATAAAAATTGAATACATTCAAATACCCGGTGTATTTGGCCCTGAGCTCATCAATCGCTTAAGTGAAGAATGGAACATTCCACACAACTTCATGTTTATCGGTTCCCCAAGTGATCGCTTTCCTCACAGATTGGAAGACTTAGGTGGCGTAAGATTGATTATTTAAGAAGTGAATAGGCAGGCAATGGTTAGTCAGTAACTTATTAAAAAGCATCGTACAAAAAGTAGCGTTTATTAAAAGGGTTAGGGTTCAAAAAATAATTGAAGAATAATATTTTCTTAGAATGGCCAACCCAAAAATAAAAATTGATCCTTTGCCTTCTGATAAATTGGCAGATTTTTTATCATTGGGTCTGCTAATATTTTCTTGGATATTTTTGCTTGCCATTTATACCGGAATGCCAGAAACGGTTCCTATCCATTTAAATGGAGTAGGTAAAGCAGATGGATTTTCAAATAAAATTACGCTTTTTATTGATCCGTTAATTAGCACTATCATTTACACATTACTTACTTATTTGAATAAATATCCTCATATCTATAATTATCCAACAGTAATAAATGAAAGAAATGCTGCTCAATACTATACAATTGGTAGCAGAATGATCCGATACTTAAAACTATCTGTCATGATTGTTTTATTACTTGTACAATTGGAATTATTTGCGATTGCCAAAGACGTAAAAATTAATCTTGGGGTTTGGTCACTCATTATTCCTTTGCTGATAATACAAGGGCCTGTAATTTATTATCTTAAAGATATTTTCAATAAAAAAAACCTGATCGGGGCGTAGAAAAAACATATTAGTCCTATGCCGGGAAGCATTCATTTGGTGAGATAAATATTTTTAAATCGACTTCTTCCCTTTCAATCTAAGGTCATAAAAATCAGTTCGCCGATCTTTTAAATTTCTCACACTTCCCCTGGCATGCAATTCATCCAGCAAAGACAAGTCCACATCTGCGATCAATAACATTTCTGTGTTGGCAGTCGCTTCACTTGAAATTCCATTTGAAGGAAAGGCGAAATCACATGGCGTAAAAACGGCAGATTGTGAATACTGTATATCCATATTTTCAACTTTCGGAAGGTTACCAATACAACCTGTTATGGCTACGAAACATTCATTCTCAATGGCACGCGCCTGGGCACAATAACGGACACGGTTATACGCATTTTGTGTATCAGTTAAGAAAGGGACAAACAATAATTGCATTCCCTGTTCGGCCAATAAGCGTGGTAATTCCGGGAACTCAACATCATAACAAATAAGTACTCCGATTTTACCGGCATCCGTTTCAATTATTTTTAAAGTATCACCGCCTGTCATTCCCCAGAACCTGGCTTCATCGGGTGTAATATGTATCTTTTCATACTGGTCTATCTGGCCATTCCTATGGCAAACAAATCCTACATTTTTCAATACATTGCCTTCCAATGCCGGAACACTTCCTGTGATGATATTCACATTGTATTTAATAGCCAACTCCCGGAATCTCATTTTAAAATCCGGTGTGTATTGCGCGAGTGCCCGCATGGATTCTGCTTCTCCCATTTCATTGAATTCGGCCAAGAGGGGACCATTAAAAAGTTCCGGTAATACAGCAAAATCACTTTTGTAAGAACTGATGGAATCTATAAAATATTCGACCTGTAAAAACATTTCATCCATGTTGGAAAACGGTCGCATCTGCCATTGAACAAGACCCAAGCGAACGTAAGATTTTACATCAAACTGCTTCCTGTTCTGGCTCGTATAATAGATATTATCCCATTCCAATAACGTGGCAAACTCCATGCTTTGTACATCTTCCGGCATGTAATTCTTCAATACTTTTTTTACATGAAAATCATTTGAAATCTGGAAAGAAAGCACGGAATCAAATATCTCTTTTTGCTTTACTTTTTGAATGTATTCTTTCGGCGTGAGCGTATCAGAATATTTATGATAAGAAGGAATTCTACCACCGAAAATAATTGACCTTAAATTCAAATGTTCACACAGATCTTTCCGTGCATCATACAAGCGCCTGCCCATACGTAATCCGCGGTAATCAGGATGAATAAATACTTCTATTCCATACAACACATCACCGTTTTCCGGATCGTGGGTTTTAAATGTATAATTACCTGTAATTTGTTTGTAGGTATGACTATCGCCAAAAGTGTTATAGTTGACAATGATCGACAAGGCACAACCGACCACGACATTATCAGCCTTGATTACTATCTGCCCTTCCGGAAAAATATTTATCAATTTATCAATGCTATTCACACTCCAATAATTACCCTTCCAAACCGGGTAAGCAGCCTCCATGGCTATTATCAGCTCTTTGTAATCTTCCTTGCTTAAATTCCCTATTTCTATATTTTCCATTTATTGTTTTATTGTTGTTTTCAATTTATTGTATGCTCATTAAATTGCAAGAAAAAAGTTTATGCGTGTAAACTTCCAAAGAGACATCTAATTTTTGCAAATTGCAAAGTTCTTATAAATTACTTTAATTTTTGAGTGCTTTGAAAAAATCAGGCCACTTTACATAAATAATGATTATTGGATGATTTTTTGCATAAAAATTCTAAACTTCCTTTGGGAACACAACTATAAGCTTATATAAAATTAGCGAATCACATATGCGTAAAACAGCAGAGTCATTTTTGGAAAATTTCTCTCCTCAAAAAATGATTTTGGATTCGCCTTCATAAAATAAACTTAATTATTTTTAGCCAATTCAACTGTCAAAATAATTTAAATTATAAATAACATTGACCAAAAAATTAAGCTTCAGCAGGGTTCTCTGGTTTAGGATCAATAGTAGTTCGTGGATGTAAATCAACTTTTCCATTTTCATGATTCATAAATGGCTTTAAAAAATCAATTGGAATAGGGAAAATTGTAGTAGAATTATTTTCCGTAGCTATTTCACGTAACGTTTGCAGATACCTCAAAGTTAATGCACTCGGTTGCTCACTCAATATTTTTGCCGCATCACTCAATCTTTGTGAAGCCTGGTATTCACCTTCAGATGCAATTACTTTTGCCCGACGTTCTCTTTCTGCTTCAGCCTGTTTGGCCATTGCACGTTGCATTTCCTGTGGCAGATCTATTTGTTTCACTTCCACATGTGTCACTTTCACACCCCACGGTTCTGTTTGTAAATCAATTATTTGCTGCAGGCGGATATTAATTTTTTCTCTTTGGGAAAGTAAATCATCTAATTCGGATTGTCCTAAAACACTTCTTAAAGTTGTCTGTGAAAGTTGTGATGTACCTACAAGGTAATTTTCAATTTCGATAATGGCTTTTGTAGGATCTATCACCCTGAAATAGATAACAGCATTCACTTTAATAGAAACATTGTCCTGGGTGATCACATCCTGGGGAGGCACATCCATTACTACTGTCCTCAGGCTTACTTTTACCATTTTATCAATAAGAGGAATTAAAAGTATCAGACCCGGACCTTTTGCATTGCCGTCTTTTACCCGGCCTAAACGGAAAATGACGCCTCTCTCATATTCACGGAGAATGCGAATCGCACTTGCTAAGATATACAGGATAAATACTGCTATAATTATTAAGGTAAGGGGAAATTGTGGCATTTTGTATTGACTGTTTTGTTTTTAAAATAAAGTTTAGGATTCAAAATTTTCTTCCAAATTGGAAACGTATAAAGTAAGCCCTTTTATTTCTTTAATAGTAACTTTTTTATTTTCACCAATGATTCCATCTGTGGATACGGCACCCCATGTCTCCCCCATTATTACCACCTGCCCTTTTGGGTTAAGCACATTTAAAGTCTTGGCTACACGACCAATGAGTGTATTTGAACCAGTTACCGGTACTGCTTTCTGTGCTGCGAGGCCCATCGAAACAATAAAAGCAAAAAATAATCCTGACACTACAGCGACCGCAATAATAACGCCGGTTGATAATGCTACAAAGTTCTCGTCCGGGCTATGCCGAAACAGGAACATGGATCCCAGAAATAATGAGACAATCCCACCAATCGCTAAAAGGCCATGGCTGATAATTTTAATTTCCAACAGGAAAAGAATAATACCAAAAACGATCAAACCAATTCCGGCATAATTTACCGGCATAGAGCTCATCGCATAAAATGCTAAAATTAAAAAGATAACACCTGCGATACCTGGAAAAATAGCACCGGGGCTAAAAAGTTCGAAGATCAATCCAAAGAAACCCAGCATCATCAATATGTAAGCAATATTAGGATCACTGATCATGCTTAATATTTTTTGGAAAAAACCCATTTCTTGTGTCTCAACTTTTACATTTTTAGTTTGCAAAGTTTTAGTTCCTGCACTCGTTTCTACTTTTTTACCATCAAGCTGGGCCAGGAGATCTGACTGGTTACCGGCAATTAAATTGATCACATTATTTTCCAACGCTTCCTTCTCTGTGATAGCGACACTTCTTCTTACAGCATCTTCAGCCCATAATACATTCCGCCCTCTTTTTTCTGCTATTGTCCGTAAAAAAGCTGCTGCATCATTTGTTCCTTTTTCATTCATCACGGCATCAGATTTTCCTGTCATGGAAACAGGGTGTGCCGCTCCTATATTGGTTCCGGGCGCCATAGCTGCAATATTTGCCGCCATGGTTATAAACACTCCGGCAGAACCAGCATGCGCACCTGAAGGAGAAACATATACAACAATTGGCACTTCCGATTTCATCATGGCGCTTACAATATCACGTGTGGAAGACAAGAGACCACCTGGCGTATTTAAGTTGATAATAAGGCACTGTGCATTTTCCTTTTGGGCATTCTCAATACTTTGCTGAATGAACTCCGCAGTGGCGGGATTAATTCCATCCT
>JBDTEF010000261.1:0-4070 GCA_039922615.1 Ginsengibacter sp. | reverse complement strand
AATATTGCACCAAATGACTGGAAAACTATTGATGGCGGTAAGGTTTATACGGCAGAGATAGGAGTACCGGAATTAGACGATATCATTTATCAAAATGGTGCCGTACTTGTTTATTTGTCTTTTGCAGGAAATAATTATTATGAAGCTGTTCCGCAGGTATTTAGTGGAATTGCTTATGGCGTTACTCATTCCAATAAATTTGTGTCGATAGATTTAAGTGCGATAAGTGGTGGAATTGTAAGTCCGCCTACAACCAATACGTTGGCAAAAATTATTTTAATTGACGCGACCAAATTAGCCCTGAATAAAAATGTAAATCTGAATAACCTGGGTGAAGTACAGAAAGCTTTTAATATTAAATAAAAAAAAATAAAGTATCTTTTTAGAATAATATACTAATTAAAAAATCCCTCTCAAAATTCTTGAGAGGGATTTTTTATGTCTTCTATTTTAAAAAATTCAGTGGCCTCGCCAGGAATCGAACCTGGATCCGGAGCTTCGGAAACTCATATACTATCCATTGTACTACGAGGCCAGCAATATTGTTTTGTTCAACGAAAACGCTGCAATATTATCGAATCAATTTTAAAAAATTGATTTAATCTTTTTAAAAAATCAAGTGCTGTGAATGGTATATTATATCATAAATTACTTTCTGATAAAAACAATTGTATTAGGATTTAACCCCGGAGTTGTTGAAAATTTAAATTTCAATTTACCCAAATTATCAAAGCAATAAACAATACCTGGAGATTGGTAATCCTTCGCATCGCCAACATACACATCACCAGTAGTTTCATCAATATTCAGGGCATACGGAGTAATAATAGTCGTGCCATCTGTAACAAAATTAGCAGAGGCAATGCTCAAATCTGCAGGGTTGATTGTTTTAACAACAGATAAACCATAGCCGATGGAATAAATCATTCCTTTATAAAAACGCAACTTACTTGAAGAGATATTAAGTGTTTTAGCAATTGCATTGTTATTGATATCTACTTTTACTAATTTCGGAAGAATACTTCCATAATTACCGGCACAACCCACAAAAATATTACCGTTATTATCTGTCGTAATTGCAGTTGGATTGGTACCAACAACTATTTTGGAAGTTTCAGTAAGTGTATTCAAATTGATTACTGAAATAGTGGAATCATATCCTGGTGTATATCCACCTGAATTACAAACAAAAAGTTTGTCACCGATTACAACGATTTGCTCAGGATTTTTTCCTGCCGTAATGAATTTTTCAACTGACAATGACGTGGTATCTACAACAGCTATAGTGCCATCGGTTGATGAAACCAATACTTTGTTTTTATAGGCAACTATGTAACGTGGCTGTATAGACTTTCCCGCATTCTTTAAATCTATATATTTTATGCTTTTGGCGGTTGATGCATCCGCAACTTCCAAATAACCCGAGACATTCATTACAATATACATTTTGCTGCCATTAATGATTATATCATTTCCTGTATCCCCAAGTCCACTCCCATTAACATTTTTGTAAATATCTGTAACCGGAGTTCCAGTCTTAAAATCATAAAATGTAATGGTGGTATTATTACCACCAGATCCTTCATTTAATACATAAACTCCTGCAGTAATTTTGGGAATTGAAGGAACAGGTGCATCATTCTTTTTACAGGAAAAAAAAGTAATCACGGTAGCGATAGCTAATAAAGAAAATTTCAATTGTTTCATTTTTGTTTTTATAGATTATTAAATAATAGCGTTATTGTAAATGACCTGCCGGGCATGGGAAAATTTCTTACCACATCTATTTGTTCATTGGTTAAATTATTCAGAGAAGCTTTGATTGTTGTTTTAAAATAAACGGTGTTTAAATCATGGGAAATAAAAATATCCTGGGTAGTCCAGCCAGGCAATTGATTGAAATAATTATTTTGTCCTAACGTATAGCGAACTGAAGAAAAAAGCAGGCTGTAACCCATACTCCATCTTTCTTTCGAAAAATTTGCCAGCAACGATCCCGTATGATCCGGTGTATAAGGAATTTTATTTTTGTAAGAATCGGAAGCAGGATTAGTCACATCAATCGCATGTTGGTAGGTGTAAGTCATTCGTAAAAACCAATTCCATACCGGAGAAAGTTTGCCAGCAGATTCTGCATTTATATCTATCCCTTTTATATCAACCGTGCCAAGATTTAATATCGTCCAACCAAAAAGATTTTGACTTGGGAAAGCGACTATTTTATCCTTAATTAAATTGTAATAAGCATCCACGCTAAAATTAGTACGGTTTATAATTTGCGTTGATAGCGTTTTCGACCAGGTTATTCCTGCATTATATTGGGTTGAATATTCAGGTCGTACTTTTTTATTTCCAATCAATGTATAATACATATCATTGAATGTTGGTATTCTTAAAATATTCTTGTAAAAAATCCTGAAAATGAAAGGACTTTCTGCATTTGCTTTGTAACTAAGGGCAATCGTTGGTGTTATCTTATCCCTATTGATTGATGATATACTATCAGAAACTCTGTCATAAATGTGTGTATACAATAAAGAGCCATTGATTTGAAAATGTTTATCATGATAATCTGCAGCTATTGCATTCCATAAACTTAACCTGTTTGGTTTTACAAAATCATTTCGATCGGATAAAAGGGAAGAATACGAAAAATCAGCGGCAACCGACAAAGACAAATAATTATGTACATTCCGTGCTAATGCAATACTGGCATACGTTTCCTGTTGTTTATATTTATCATTAATACCACCAACATTGTTTAAAAAATCCGGATCAACGTAACGGAGAAATGAATAATTATATTTTGCCGAGGCAAGTAATGAAGTTCGCTTATCTATTATCTTTTTATAACGGCTTTGAATAAAAAATTCATCGTTAAATAGGTTTTGTACTGAGCGTGAATTAAAAAAAATAATAGCTCCCGGCAAACCCCTATTGGAAGTAAAACCGCCGACTTTTGTTTGTAGGGTAGAACTATCTTTTAAAATGTTTACATAATTTAATTCAAGCCGATTGGAATGCACTTCTGAATTAGTTCTCCTGGTCTTTTCTGAAAGATCACCATTATTTATAAAAAAAGGATAATCGCCTTTTGAGTTAACGGATTCAAATACTGCACTCAAGGCAGCACTTTTTCCGACAGGAAAATACATATTTACAAAAGGTTGCCATAAAGAAAAGCTACCTGCTTTTATTCCGGCTTCCCATTTTTTTGATGACAAGCGGGGTTGAAACGTGTTGGTAGTTATTGCTAAAATCGCAGCAGCAGCACGCGCTCTTGCCGGTAACAGAACGCCCGGTGGATTTGCATTGTACAATTGAATTGACTCCACAAAAGAACTTGAATATTGACTAAGGTCAATTTGGCCCGTTTGCATATTTGAAACCGGCAAACCATCATAAACAATTCCTGTATTGGAAGCGCCCAAGCTTCTGACAGAGATAGTTTTTAATCCTCCTACTCCACCATAATCCTTTATTAAAACGCCCGAAAAATACCTGGCAGCATCTGCGATTGAATTGGTACTTAATTGCTGCAATATTGGCCCGGATAAAATTTGTGTCGGAACAGTACTCTTAAAAATTTCAGGTTGAACTTTGTTGTCAATGATGACATCTTTTAATTTGATTGCAACTGAATCTTTTACCTGAGCCCATGAAATGATCGATGAAAATAATAAGATCGTTACAAGTAAAAAATACCTGGAGTAAAGGTGAAATAATATTTTAATTTTTTGTTTGATGGTTCAGTGTTATCGATAAATAATAATCACTTTCACAATGGGGCAGGCAGAAAATAGGAATTGATAAATACAAACGAACCTATATCCCGCTTACTTTTTCCCGAAGCTGAGCGATGAAAACATTTAAAAGGCAGGTCTTCTGGCTTACCCGATTTTCAGATACCTTCCCATCCCGCTATGTATTCGGGGACAGTGGCGTGTAGCTTCTGAAAATACAATGCATATTCATGCATCGGGATTACAGCTACGGGAATAGCTCCGGAATTAAACCGGATTCCCTTTTAATCCCGCCGAGGCGGGAACCAATTAAGCCGCAAAAGTAGG
>JBDTEF010000260.1:0-3857 GCA_039922615.1 Ginsengibacter sp. | reverse complement strand
CAATTTTCTGTTGAATTAATAAATCCTGCCATAACAGAATTCAAATGTTCATATTCAAACCCGCCTTGCTAAGGAGTCAAAATAAAACTTATTTTTATCGTGAAAATTACAATTCCGACACCTAAAGTAATTATACAAATCTATTATTACCAGCACAATCGGACGCACGCGCTTACAAAAAAGCTACAACCTCTTTCAATAACAGGGAAAATTTTTAGTTGATAAATTTCCTAATTCTAATAGCGTAATGAATATAATCCAGATTTTCCGCTTTCTTCTCCTTTTGAATGTCTTTGAACAGGTGATAATATTCAAATGCATTATTGATAGAAGAATTTCCCGGTAAGACATTGAACCTCTTTGAATTGGTAGCTGCATTGTGCTTATACAAAATAGCTTCTACTAATGTATCATTCGACGCCGACTTGATATTTTGAAAATCAGATTGCAATTTTTTCAAAAAAAACGCCAATAGTCGTACTTTCGGAAATACAGAATGATGTGGAGAATTATAAATTGATGAAAAAATGAAAATAGTCGTTATTGGTGGCAGCGGGCATATTGGCACTTATTTAATTCCAAAATTATTCAATGCCGGGCATGAAGTTGTTTGCGTGAGCCGCCAAATCAAAAAGCCTTATATTAAATCCCCGGTTTGGAATACTATCGAAAAAATTACAATAGATCGATCGGCCGCTGAGGAAGAAGGAATTTTTGGATTGAAAATCAGCGCACTAAACGCTGATGTAGTGATTGATCTTATTTGCTTCACTACTGAAAGCGCAACAATACTTGCTGAGGCACTCCTTGGTGAGGTGCAGCATTTTATACACTGCGGTACTATGTGGGTGCATGGCGCAAGTGAACAAGTACCGACCAACGAAACCCAGGAACGAAAGCCTTTTGGTGATTATGGTATTAAAAAAGCGCAGATTGAGGATTATCTTCTTACATTATCACGTGAAAAGAATTTTCCGGTTACAATATTGCACCCCGGTCATATTACCGGACCAGGCTGGCTACCTGTTAATCCTGCGGGAAACCTTGACCCCCATGTGTTTACAAAGTTGGCCAATGGTGAAGAAATTATTTTACCAAATTTAGGAATGGAAACCCTACATCATGTACATGCTTCCGACGTGGCCTCTGCTTTTCTAAATGCTATAGAAAACCGATCAAATTGTATTGGCGAAAGTTTTCATATTTTATCGGAGCAGGCGCTGACGATGAGAGGTTATGCTATGGCTCTATCGAATTGGTTTGGCAAAGAATCTATAATTCGTTTTTTGCCATGGGAAGAATGGCGAAAAGAAAATACAGAAACCAATGCAGCGCTTACATGGGATCATATTGCCCATAGCCCATGTGGAAGCATTGAAAAAGCAAAAAGATTGCTGAATTATAAACCAGCCTATAGTTCCCTTCAAGCTATTCAGGAGGCAATAAGTTACCATTTTGCAAAAAAAGATTTTATATGAGTCATCTTGTTGCTATGAGTTTCATAGCATAGGTTTTGTGAGCTGGCAATACTTTTTTCATTGAATAATTCTTCTTTCCAAATCCCATCAACCCACCCATTCCACCTCGCCAAATCTCCACCACCCCCCTCTGTCAACAACTCTCCATCCTTACTCACTCCCAATATCCTAGTTTCAAAAACTTCCTCCCCCTTTTTCAACTTTATCACCTTCCCTCTCGACCACAAATGCGAATTATATTCTTTCAGCATTTCCCCAAAAGGAATCGATTTAAGCACCTCAATTCTCGCCAAAACAAAACCCCGCAACTCACTTCCACATTGCACCCCGTTGGCGAAAGTTTGGTAGCATAGGTTTGTGAGCTGGCTATAAGTGTGCCATTGAATATCGACTATAAGTTATGTCATTCAATCCTTTCTCCTTAATAAATTCTGGATCGCAAAAGAATCTCGTGGTCTTTTATTTCTATCGGCTTGTTTCGAATGGTCCCGAAATTTCGGGACCATTCGTTATCATTGCTATTTTTCATTCCTGCTCTTCAGCTAAGCATCCACTCTTTTAAGCTTCATGCCAACATGTGAATTATGTAACTATTTTACATTATTGTGTAACAGTCACGCGCCATAACACAGCCAACTTTGCTAATAATTAGTTAGTATGAATATAATAACATGAGGCACAGGCGGCAGTCTAATTTTAAATTCTGAAAATTAATTAAATCATTTTACATCGTGATTATATCATCCTCATTGTAATCCTTCATTTTATATAGTATTTCATTTCAAATTAAAATTTTTATATGAATAACTCTAAATCTCAACTTGTCTTTTTAAAGATCATCGCGGTTTCCATCTTTTTATTTGCTGCTTATTGCTCCGCTGATGCGCAATCCTCTAAATGGTCAGTTCCAAATTCTGCCGTTTCTGTTAAAAACCCGGTACCCAATGATGCCGCGTCAGTAAAAAATGGTAAAACCATATACCTTGCTTCCTGTGCTCCATGCCATGGTGATGGAGGAAAGGGAGACGGGCCTGCATCTGCATCACTTAATCCAAAGCCCGCAGACCATACTTCCACCGCTTTTCAGGCGCAATCTGATGGAGCCATGTTTTATGAAATTACAGCAGGACATGCACATACTGCGATGCCTCCATTTAAGGCTGCGCTAACTACAGATCAGCGATGGGCTGTGATCAATTACATCAGGACGCTTGGCAAAAAGTGATATACAATTAATTTATTCATAAACGCTATAATTATTTTATGATACACATAAAAAAATTACAAGGGGTTCTCCCAGCCATACTTTTGCTGTTGATTTCAACAAACACGAAAGCGCAGAGCGATTCCACTGGTCAACAACCAACCACCGTGGACTCATCAGTCTATCAAAGATTAGACGCACTGGAAACACAAACCTACTATTCTAAACCAGGCGATGATCATTTCATGGCAGTTGGTTTAGCCACCTTTGGCTTTGTAAGTAACAAAACCACAACAACTTTCAATGGTATTAAAGTGGTTTCAAAAACAAATAGCATAGGTGATGCGGATCACTTTGAATTCAGTCCAATGTTTCTCTGGAGACATGGAAACAAGTTCCTTCTTGAATTCGAGCCCTCTTTTAGTGCTGACGGGGTTGGTGTAAACTGGGCAGCGATATCTTATTTTGCTACTCCCGGTTTAATTCTGCGAACCGGCTATCTCGTATTGCCTTTTGGCACATACAATAAGCGACTGGCGGCGGGATGGATTAGTAAATTTGCTTCGGATCCTGAAGGCATACCTGATGCTACAGATTTTGCGGTTGAAGCAGAAGGCGGATTACAGGCAGGTGACATGAAATGGAGTTATGATTTTGCTATTTCAAATGGAATGCAACTGCAACCAGATGGAACCACTCAATTCGTTGGGCTTACTGATAATAATAAAAACAAAACATTTACCGGCAGAATAGGATGGCTACCGCTGGCAAATTCTTCCCTTGAACTGGGTGCTTCAGTAATGACGGGGAAAGTGGGTGACGCTGGTTCGGTAACTGAGAAAACTAATGCTACGCTATGGGGACTTGATTTGAATCTTATAGAAAACATCAAGCCTTTTCAGCTAAATATAAAAGGTCAATATAGTGAGGCTAACGTAGACCATGCCGACTATGATAAGCCGGATGATCCCGGGACCTATAGTTTTAATAATCATACCAAAACCGGTTATATTATGGCTGCTTTAAGGCCGATGTTTTCGCAGGATAAGGTCTTTAAAAATATTGAATTAGCTGCCCGTTATGGCAATTACACAACTCCCGCCAATTCGCTGTGGGGAACGAAAGATAATTCGCTTTCAGTAGGACTTAACTATTGGCTCAACTGGCGTACGGTT
>JBDTEF010000259.1:0-6385 GCA_039922615.1 Ginsengibacter sp. | reverse complement strand
GCCAACATTAAAGTAGACAAGGGATAATAGATCATTGGTTTATCATAAATGGGCATTAATTGTTTGCTGATGCCCATTGTAATAGGATATAACCTTGTACCGCTTCCGCCTGCTAAAATGATTCCTTTCATTGCTTGTAATTAATGTCGATCCCGATTACGATCGGGAGCATGATAAATGTATGATGATTTTCTAAACCTTATTTATTTTGTAAAACAATAGAAATTTAAAGATTAAAGACCAGTTCAGAATCTACAATGATCAGAACTTTTAATTCTTTTCGCCATATTGCTGATCATAATATTTTTGATAATTCCCACTCGTTACTTCATTCAGCCATTCCTCATTATCCAAATACCAGTCAATTGTTTTTGATAAACCTTCTTCAAATTGTAAAGAAGGTTTCCAGCCTAGTTCATTTTTGAGTTTTGTTGCATCTATTGCATAGCGCAAATCGTGTCCTGCACGGTCTTTCACGAAGGTGATCAATTTTTCGGATGTGCCTTTTCCCCTTCCCAATTTGTCATCCATCTGGCGACAGAGTTCAGTAATGATGTCAATATTTTTCCATTCATTGTGCCCGCCGATATTATATGTTTCACCTTTTATGCCTTCATGAAAAATTAGGTCAATTGCCCGTACATGATCTTCCACATACAACCAATCGCGCACATTCAATCCTTGGCCATAAATAGGTAAAGGTTTATTGTTGATGATATTGTGAATGCACAGCGGAATTAATTTTTCCGGGAAATGATAGGGACCATAATTATTGGAACAATTGGAAATAATTACCGGCAAATGATAGGTATGAAAATAAGCTCTTACAAAATGATCGGAACTCGCTTTGGAAGCGGAATACGGGCTTCTTGGGTCGTATGCCGTTTCCTCCACAAAAAATCCTTCTTCTCCGAGGCTGCCATATACTTCATCTGTAGAAATATGATAAAATAATTTGCCTTCCATATTCTCTTTCCAGCATTCCTTTGCTACCTGTAAAAGACTTACCGTTCCTAAAACATTTGTTTTTACAAAAGCCAAAGGATCGGTAATGGAGCGGTCCACATGGCTTTCTGCTGCGCAATGAAGTACGCCGGTAAACTGGTATTTTTCAAAAAGACTTTTCACCAATTCCATGTCCTCAATATCTCCTTTCACAAAAGTATAATTAGGCTTTTCTTCTACGTCTTTTAAATTTTCAAGATTGCCGGCGTACGTCAGTTTATCAAGATTTACAATTTGATAATCCGGGTATTTATTCACAAATAACCTCGTAAGATGAGAACCAATGAATCCCGCACCTCCGGTAATAAGAATTGTTTGCATATTTAAACCTTTATTAAAGCCTGCAAATATAATTTAAGTTAGATAATTATGAGTGATGAGTTATGAATGATGAATGATGAATGTTGTACATCCCTGATATAGGTTGACAACAAAAGTCTATAATTTTGGAGGTTGAGTTGTTTTGTTGGAGTGGTTGTTGCTAAGTTTTGGTTTAAACCTTTATTAAAAGAATGAAGAACCTGGAAAAATTTAATTTATACAATCCCGGGATTTTACTATTCATCATTTATAAATCATCATTAATATAAACATGCACAAAGTAGTCCTCCAGCTCACAAGCAATGACCATGCTGTACAAAAATCGGCACTTAGCCATATACACAATATTCAGAAAGCCTTTGAGCATATAGTGATTGAATTGGTAACTCACGGAGATGGAATTGAACTTCTGATGAAAGAAAGTGCATTAGTGGAGAGACTTCGAATAATGCATGAAACAGGGGTGCAATTATTGGTTTGCCAAAATGCATTGGATGCGAAAAATCTTTCGGATTCGGATGTTCTTCCTTTTAGTACAATAATCCCATCGGCGGTAGCTCACCTTATTGTCCGCCAAAGTGAAGGGTGGAGTTATTTAAGGGAAACGTTTTGAGCATTGAACTGTGAGCATTAAATAATATATGGACACTCATTCCTTCTTATAACTAAAATCTGATCTCGGAATTTTAAATTCGTAAATTGTAAATTTTAATTCAAAATTGGAAATTCACCATTCATCATTCACCACTCATCATTCATCAATCAACGTTCTCCCCCAACTTTCTTACTTTTATAAAAAATTAATATAAATGAAAAATCTGATCGCTTGTTCTTTTTTGTCCTTTTCAATTCTTGCACTTTCGTCTTGTGCAAGTGCCCAAAAGAATAAAGCAGGTACTAAGGCAAAAAGTGCAACCATGAAATATATTGATAAGTCAAACATGGATCCCAGTGTGAAACCGGGAGATAATTTTTATGAATATGCAAATGGAACATGGCTCAAAAATAACCCTGTTCCCAATTCAAAAACCCGCTGGGGAAGTTTTGATATTCTTGCCCTGGAAAGTTCAGAAAGATTAAGAAGTCTTGCGGAAGATGCCGCAAAGGATCCGGGAAAGAATGCAATCGCACAGCGTGTGGGCGATATGTATGCGAGTGCCATGGATACCGTAGCTATTGAGAAATTGGGCTATACTCCTATTAAGCCTGAATTAGACAGGTTGAAAAATATTACAACCAAACAGCAGGCGCTCAATGAAATCGCAACGATGCGTACGAAGGGTTTGGGCAGCCCACTCTTTGGATTTTATGTAGGTCAGGATGATAAAGATGTAAACACATACATTCCCCAATTGGGACAGGGCGGCACTTCATTGCCGGATCGCGATTATTATCTTAAAAAGGATGCACGTAGTGTGGCTATTCGTGCTGCATATCTTAGTTATGTCACCGACATGTTTAAAATGACCGGTGATAATGCCACTGATGCTGCGCAAAAAGCAAACGCAATTATGGCATTGGAGACAGGTCTTGCTACTGCGCAAAAAAGCAGGGTAGATATGAGAGATCCTATTAAAACATACAATAAATTTTCCCTGGACCAGCTCTCCAAAATGACGCCAGGCTTTGATTGGAAGACGTTGACTGCTGAAATGAAAGTGCCAAAAGCAGATAGTATCCTGGTAAATAATCCTGATTTTCTGGTGGCGGCAGATGCATTATTCAGCGCTGTACCATTGGATACCTGGAAAGCATACCTGCAATGGTCAGTCATAAAGTCCAGCGCACCTTTTTTGAGCAGCGATTTTGTAAACAGGAATTTTGAATTTGCTAAAGTATTAAGTGGTCAAAAGGAAATAACGCCAAGATGGCAAACAATGAGCCGCCTTGTTGATGGTACTTTAGGTGAATTAATTGGTCAATTGTATGTAGACAAATATTTTACAGCAGCAGCTAAAACGAGAATGCTGGCTTTGGTAAATAATGTACAACAAACTTTTGCTGACAGGATAAACCGTGTTGAATGGATGAGCGATTCTACTAAGAAAGAAGCTTTGGTTAAATTGAAAGCGATTGTGAATAAAATAGGATTTCCCGATAAATGGGAAACTTACAATGGCGTAGTAATTCATCGCAATGACCTGGTTGGCAACTTGCAAAGTGTAAAGGATTTCCAATACGCCAAAATGGTGAATCACATGGGGCAACCAGTTGATAAAACGGAATGGGGAATGACACCTCCTACCATCAATGCTTACTACAATCCGAGTAATAATGAGATTGCATTTCCTGCCGGAATCTTACAATTTCCTTTCTTTGATTTTGGTGCAGATGATGCCATTAATTATGGAGGTGCTGCAGCAGTTATCGGTCATGAATTGACACATGGATTTGATGACCAGGGCCGCCAATATGGAGCTAATGGGAATCTGAAAGATTGGTGGACAGCAACAGATGCTAAAAGATTTACCGCGTTGGCTGATAAAGTAGTGAATCAATATGATAATTATGTAGTGAACGATAGCCTTCATGTAAATGGCAAATTGACTTTAGGTGAAAATCTTGCAGATCTCGGTGGTTTGAATATTGCTTACGAGGCATTCAAAAAAACACCCGAAGGAAAAAGCAATGATATAATTGATGGCTTTACACCTGATCAACGGTTTTTCTTAAGCTGGGCACAGGTTTGGCGTTCTAATATTCTTCCTGAATCTGCTGCGCAATTGATAGTAGTAGATCCACATTCTCCTGGTCAATACCGTACCAATGGGCCCATAACAAATATCGATGCCTGGTATAAAGCTTTTAATGTGAAGCCTGGTGATAAATTATTTGTTCCTGAGAAGGATAGGATTAAAATCTGGTAAGAATTTTTTTTGATAAAATCAAAAGGCAGTCTGAAAAGGCTGCCTTTTTTGACCTCACTCCCGGCCCCTCTCCAAAATGAGAGGGGGGACGTTACCATTAAAATCGCATCCGCAATAGTTTCTGGCTAATGACCACGCTGCTATATTTCGTGGCACAAGAAATAATTTTTTTTCTTTTTGTGATCACTCAATCGCTTCAATGTAATAGCGTGTGTTGTTAATGCTTGCAGTATCTTTTTCTTTTAATCCCATCAATTGGTGTCCCAATGGAGATTGCGGTGATAATGACGTGAATGATATTCCATCTATAACAGCTTTGCCTAAGGCAACACTCACAAACAAATAACCCTTGTCCGTTTTTACCAGGCTACCCATTACAACGATGGCCGCAACTATTGCCGGATTTATTTTTTCTAACAAAACTTTCTGTGCAACCAACTGTGCTAATTGTTCCCGGTTATTTGCCTGTTCTATTTGCAACATAGCTAAGGCCGTTTCGTGCTTATCGCCTGCAGAGCTTTTTGTTTCGTTGGCACCACTTTCTTTTAAGTCTGCTAACACCTGCCGGAGCATACTTATTTTATCATTCAAGATGGAAACGTAATGCTGATGTACTTTTTGTTTTAACGTCATGAAGAAATATAATAATTTAATGCTGTGTGGAGAAGGAGAAATTTGATCACTAATTGAAGTTAAGAGGTTATGGAGAAATTTCAGACACTTAAAGTTGAGGTGATTACTTTTGAAGGAACTGCTGGAATTTACTATTGAATAAATCTTTACCCATTCAACTATGATTTTTATCAATTTTGTTCCTGGCATCAAGGATTGAGTGCTTGCCATTTGTCAGGAATTTTACTTTTATTAATTGTCTTCCAAACTAATGAAAGTTTATCCTGCAAATTTCCTTAACGTGAACATTGTAATTTTTTTTTTGTCAATAGTAAAATTAATTACATGCCTTTCTTTTTTTATATTTTCTGGGATATTGATGGCCTATTGAGAACCATAGCCAATTGTAGCATTTTATTCCTACTTACAATTGCATAATTATTATAGGATTTGAAAAATAAATAAGTTTACTTTTAATAAAATTACCCGTTATAAATATTGCTTCTATGCAGGCTATAACAACATATATAATAGATGACGAATTCCAGGGCCGGAATTTACTTCATACTATGTTGCAGCAATATTTTCCTGAAATCATCATTCTTGGTGACGCATCTTCAGTGCAGGAAGGATTGGAAGGAATAAATAAATTCGAACCAAACATTGTTTTCCTGGATATTCAACTGAAAGAAGAGACCGGTTTCGACCTACTTAATCGTCTCCCAAAAATAGATTTTGCCCTCATTTTTGTTACTGCCTATAATCAATATGCTATCAAAGCATTCCGGTTTAATGCAATTGATTATTTACTGAAACCAATCATTCCGGAAGAATTAATAGAAGCTGTAAATAAAGTGAAACAAAGAATAAGTTCGACAAGAACTGATTCAAAGAAATTAGTAGATCAACTATTTATGGACATTCAGGATCCAAAAAAAATTCATGATAAAATTGCTATTTCTACTTCAGATGGATTCAATATTATTCCATTCAATGAAATAATTTATTGCCATGCGATCAGTAACTACACAAGGTTTTATCTCACTGACGGAAAATCTTTTTTATCAAGTTATACTTTAAAGCAGTACGATGAATTATTAACTACTCATTCTTTCTTCAGAGCGCATCGCTCTTATCTCATTAATATGGCACATGTAAAAATGTATAAAAAAGGAGAGGGGGGCGAAATCGTAATGAGCAATGGCGATGAAATAGAGCTTTCACATACGCACAAAGCTGAGTTCCTAAAACTTCTAAATATCAGGTGATGGGAAAAATTTTTTTCCGTATTTTCTTTTATTTTTTATGCAGTTTGACCCTTATACCTAAAGGGTATGCCCAACATTTTTTTTACAGGCTTTATAATATGAATGATGGCTTACCCGGCACAAAAATTTATCATGTTTTGGAAGATAAGAATGGCTATTTGTGGATAAATAGTAATGAAGGAGTGAGTCGTTTCGATGGCAGGCAATTTATAAACTACGGCATTAACGATGGAGTGCCATCTATTTCAAGTTATATCTGCTTCCAGGATTCGCAATTACGTTTGTGGGTTGGCACCCGTTCAGGTATAGCTC
>JBDTEF010000258.1:0-5076 GCA_039922615.1 Ginsengibacter sp. | reverse complement strand
CCTTTCATTCATTGCTTCGCAGGTATTTTGTCAACAGGGAAAAATAACTGGTTTTACGCCACAATCGCAAACGATTCAACAACAACTTGAAAAGAATTTTGACAAAAACCTAAGTGCAGAAAATATTGGTGCGACCATAAAGGAATTATCTGCATTTCCCCATAATCTTGGTTCTGCAGGCAGTAAAGCTGTGGCAGAAAAGATTTATAATAAATTGAAAAGTTATGGCTTTGATGCACGCATTGATACTTACAATGTGTTGTTTCCAACGCCAAAAACACGCGTGCTGGAAATGATCTCACCCACTCCTTATAAAGCTATTTTAAAAGAACCTGCCTTAAAAGAAGATCCCACTTCAGGTCAGCAAAACCAATTGCCTACATACAATGCATTTAGCGCAGATGGTGATGTAACGGCGGAATTGGTATTTGTAAATTATGGCTTGCCGGAAGATTATGAAAAACTGGACGCGATGGGCATCAATGTGAAAGGAAAAATAGTGATTGCAAAATACGGTCATAGCTGGCGTGGCACCAAACCCAAGATTGCACAGGAACACGGCGCAATTGGTTGCATCATTTATTCTGATCCGCAGGATGATGGTTATGCCCGGGGCGATGTATATCCAAAAGGGCCTTATAAAAGTGAATACGGCGTGCAGCGCGGTTCTATTATGGACATGGTTATTTATCCAGGCGATCCATTGACGCCAAATGTGGGAGCAACTGACGGTGCAAAGCGATTGGCCAGTCATACTGATGCGCCTAATTTATTGAAAATACCGGTATTGCCCATTGGTTATCATGATGCGCTTCCTTTGCTGGAAGCGCTCGATGGGCCGGTAGCACCCGCCGGCTGGAATGGCGCCTTGCCTATCACTTACCATGTTGGCCCCGGAAAAGCAAAAGTGCATTTACAATTGGCTTTTAACTGGGATATTGTTCCTTGCTATGATGTAATTGGTATGATCAAAGGCAGCGAGTTTCCCGATCAATGGGTCATCCGCGGCAATCACCATGATGCCTGGGTAAATGGCGCTAATGATCCGCTTAGCGGCCAGGCTGCATCTTTAGAGGAAGCAAAATCTATGGGAGAATTGCTGAAAACCGGCTGGAGACCCAAACGTACCATTGTGTATTGCGCCTGGGATGGCGAAGAGCCCGGACTGCTTGGTTCTACAGAATGGGTAGAAGCACATGCAAAAGAATTGCAGGAAAAAGGCGTATTGTATATTAATTCTGATACAAATGCCCGCGGTTTCCTGGGTGTTGGCGGTTCACACGCATTGGAGAATTTTATGACGGAGATCGCGGATGATGTAAACGATCCGCAAACAAATGTCTCTGTTTTAAAAAGATTGCAGGCCCAACGAATCGTTTCTTCAACTTCCTACAAAGCAAAGAAAGAAGCCATGGAAAATAAGACCGTTGACCTGGAAGCTTTGGGTAGCGGATCTGATTATTCTTCCTTTTTACAACACCTGGGCATACCTACGCTAGATATGGGTTATGGTGGAGAAAGCGATGGCGGCGAGTACCATTCCATTTATGATTCTTATGCTAATTATTCAAAATTCAAAGATCCTTCTTTTAAATATGGTGTTGCGCTTTCAGAAACGGCAGGCCGCGCAGTTTTACGCATGGCGAATGCTGATGTGTTGCCCTTTGATTTCAGGAATTTATACAAAATCATTAATAGCTACACTGCAGAGCTGGTAAGCCTTTCCAATACCATGCGTGAAAATACTTCTTTAGAAAATGAAATGATCCAAACCCATGATTATTTGCTGGCGCAGGATACAGCAAGGCATCTCCTCTTACCTCAGCCTAAAGATGATGTTCCTTATCTCGATTTTTCACCATTGGAAAATGCATTGGTTGCCATGCAGACTGCTACAGACAGCTTAAATTCAAAATGGAATACCGAATTGCAATCACCACAAAAGGCCAACACCTTTAACCAGGAATTATACAAAGCAGAACAGGAATTGTTATTGGCAAATGGGTTGCCGCGCCGGGACTGGTATAAACATTCCATTTATGCACCCGGATTTTATACAGGTTATGGAGTAAAAACAATGCCTGGTATTCGGGAGGCAATCGAAACAAGAAAATGGCAAGAAGCGCAAGAGCAAATTACTGTGGTGGCGAATGCCATCAAAAAGTTTACAGGATATATAGATGGAATCAGGTAAGGAATCTTTTCCTTTTTGAGAATGGCGTTCCTACTTTGGGTTAATGTGTGCCGGCAGTTTTCGTTAAACCCAATTTTATGAAAATGAAAAAAATATTTTTTTTACTTTTTTTTCTTTTGTTGGTAATCCATTCAAATGGACAGCCCAAAAATTTACCTGGTAGTTATACAATTTCCGGGCATATTACCAATTGGAATAACAAATACATTTATTGGAGTTGCAAAGGAATAAGTTTCAATAGAATTTGGGATAGCACGATAGTAAAAAACAATACTTTTCAATTTAAAGGAAAATTGAAAGAACCTGCAAATGGGTTTATAACTACATTAAAATTTGGCAGGCTCCAAAATTTAGAAGACAGTAATGTAACGCAAAGACTTTTTATAGGTTCATCCGATATGTCCATTGAACTGATCCCCAACAATTTTCAGGATGCAAAATTAATTGGTTCTATCTACCAGGATGAATATGATAAATTAGAAAAATCAAAAATTAATTTATATAAGAAAATTACGTCACTTTCCAATTCGTATGCCAGAATAAATGACCAATATCTGGTAGCGATGAAATCAGGTAAAGATTCATTTACCTTGAAGTTATTAAATAGACAATTGGATTCGGTGACAGAAAGAAAGGATTATTTTGAAACAAAAGTTACCCAAATAGACAAAGCATTTTTTGATGAAAATCCTGATTCTTATATAACGGGATTCTTACTTCAGTCTTTCTATTATAACGATTTTGATTTAAACAAGCTTAATCATTATTTTAATGCAATGAGTGCCAAAAATAAAGAATGGGAATACGGCATTAAATTAAAAGAAGCCATTACCAAATTAGCGAAAGGATCTCCCGGCGGAATAGCATCTAATTTTTCGGGAATTGACCTTAATGGTGATACTATTTCACTCGCCCATTTTAAAGGAAAATATGTTTTATTGGATTTTTGGGCAAGCTGGTGTATTCCCTGCAGAGAAGGAAACCCGGAACTAATAAAGCTTTATTATACATACGAAAAGAAAGGAATTGAGTTCATCGGTATTGCTGACGACAATGGAACTGAAGACAAATGGAAGTTAGCTGTTGTAAAAGATGGAATAAATATTTGGAAGCAAATCATTGATTATAAAATCGGAGATAATTATGCAGTTCACTCAATACCATTACAAATTCTGATAGATAAAAATGGCAAAATAATCGGGCGCTTTGGGGCTGGCGGAGAACCGTATGAAAATCTTTCGAAAAGAATGGAAGAGGTTTTTGGGAAATAGAATATTCGTAATGGAATTACTGTTTTGAAAACTGGATTTAAATACGAGATGCAATTCAGCATTGACTTCCAGGCTGCAGTTAAAACAAATTTAATTTCCTCGCCAGGCCCTGAAAAGAATGCTTTTGTGGAGATAGAGATATAATTAAATCTCAACCACACGGTTATAAATTTATTTCTTGACTATTTTATCAACTATTTCCCGGGCAATTTTTCTGTACCTCTCAGGTTCCACAAAATCGAAATCAACTCTCAATATTCCTTGCCAGATCTTTTCAGTTGAATTGTTGTTGTTGGAATAAAGATCTACATAAAATGCTTCTTTATATTGTCGGCCGATTATGTTACCACTAGCGACATATCCTCCACCCACAGGTGTTGCAAATACACCAACGCTTTTACTTAAATTGGTAAATGAGGTATCCACAGGAGTCAATATTAGATAGCTATCATAATTTTCTGTCACCACCTTATTGATGTCGAGGTTTGATAATCGGGGGATTTGGCCATTGTAATTATAAGTGCTTTGTATTTTATTTTTAGCCAGGCAATTGCTTAACTCTTTTGAAAGATTGCTTAGAAATACCCTTGAAGGCATAGAACCTACACCAACAATTAATACATTCGTAATCGGTTTTACAGATGCATTTCTTTTCGTTTCTGCCAATGATGAACTACCAAAATAAGTAGGTATGCAATTTTGTAATGAGGTAGTTATTATAGTGGCGAATAATAAGAGGAGACATCTTTTCATATGAATGGAAGATACAATGGTTAAATATAAAGAAATTTTTTTCCAGATTTGTTTGTTTGGATTTATTGATAGACAAATAGTCTAAACTTTCTCACCTGAACTTAAATTATATTATGCTGGTCTTACAGATTACATTAAAATTAAATTTTTGACATTCACTGAGCTTTAAAATTTCAATCTGGTAAATTCGCCTTCCCGGCTATACCTTTTATGGATAATGAATAATTACTAATTGATGTGTATGATGAAAGAAATCTTTTTGAATTTGGGAGTAGGCCATCCCATTTTAAGATGTTATTACTGATTGTAAAATAATGCCTAAAATTAAAAATACCTATGGCAGGATTGTTGGTTATAAGCTGATAAATTTCCCATGCAAAAATTTGATGTAATCGTAATTGGAACAGGTTCCGGAAGTGGTGTCGCAAAGCGTTGTGCCAAAGAAGGTAAAAAAGTGGCAATCATAGATTACCATCCATTTGGTGGCACTTGTCCGCTTAGAGGTTGCATGCCTAAAAAAACATTGGAAGGTGTAGCCCGCCTCCTGGCGCTAAATGAGCAATTATTGGGAAAAGGGATTACGAAAGTTGCGAAGGCATCCTGGAAAGATCTTATAAAATTCAAAAATACTATTACCGAACCAAAATCACAAGACACGATTGACTCACTTAAAAAAGCGGGCATAACAATATTTCATGGTAAGGCAAAAATTATTGATGAAAACTCCATCCAGGTAAATGATCATATTCTGCATGGAGAAAAATTTGTGTTTGCCAATGGATCAGCGCCGACAAAGTTGTCTATACCCGGCGAAGATCTCCTGATCGATAGTACTGAATTTATGGACATGGAGAAATT
>JBDTEF010000257.1:0-12787 GCA_039922615.1 Ginsengibacter sp. | reverse complement strand
CCGAAATATTCAGCGGCACTTTGCCAACAACAGTTATCTTAAATAAAAAGGGAGAAATTGTTTTAAAACATTCAGGTATGGCATCTTATAATTCGGACGGTTTTATAAAACAATTGCATGATTTACTGTAGTAAAAATTGTAGCAAAAAAAGCAGGTTTTAATTTAAAATAATTCCCGGTTCCGATATGCCGTAGCAGTCGGTACGCCTCGCGTCAGACAGCGATTATCGTTTAAGAATTCTTTAAAAAAACTATAAGTAATCTTTGGAAAAGATGATAGTTACCCGCGGTGCCGACCTTCGGTGCTGACCGCTAATTTTCCGAGGTACAACGGATTGATCGTGTCAGTTGTAGCAGTAGATACGCCTGGCGTCTGCGGTTATTAATGTTCAAAAAATACGAAGAAATGGCTAACATATTACTGCTTTATGAAATAAATTAAATCACATTTATTTCCTTAATAAAATCAATTATTTTCTCCGCAGCGCCTGCATTTTCATAAACATAGTTTTTCGCTGCCTCGCCACGAAGAGCAAGATCAGATTGGTTTTGTAATAAATCATCCAGAACTTTTTCCATTTCTACTGCACTTTCTACAGAAATTGCTCCTCTGCAATTTATCAATTCTTCGGCTTCAAAATTCTTATAAAGATAGGGGCCAAAAATGACAGGTTTCCCATACACGGCAGCTTCTAAAATATTATGAAGTCCATTATCACCAAATCCTCCACCCACATAAGCAATGGTAGCGTAATGGTAAAGCCTGGAAAGAATTCCTATATTATTTATGATAAGGCAATTTGAATCCTGTACTGTCATTTCACCCATTGTCCCTTGTTGGGATTTATTTTTCAGTTCTGAATATAGAACCGACCCTTCAAATTGTTTTTTGATACCCAACACATTTTGGCTATCTACTTCATGTGGCGCAATAATAAATTTTAATTCAGGATGCATCCTCACATAATGAACAAACAAAGCTTCATCATCTTCCCATGTACTACCGGCTACAATAACGTGGCTGTCTCCACAAAATTGGGCTATACCATCTACGGGACTAAAATTGTTTACGATGTTGATAACCCTATCGCACCTCGTATCTCCGGAAACAGAAATCTTTTCGGGGCTAATCAACTTTTGGAGCTGATCTTTTGATGCCGTATTCTGCAGAAAAAAATGGGTAAAATATCCAAGCATTTTTTTATACAAACCTCCGTACCATTTAAAAAAAACCTGGTCAGCATTAAAAACCCCTGAAATCAACAATAAGGGGATTTCTTTTCTGTTTATTTCCTTCAAATAATAAAACCAATATTCATATTTTACCCAAAGAACCAGGTCAGGTTTTAAAATTTTCAACCATCGTTTTGCATGGATAAAGGAATCCATAGGGAGATAAAAAATCTTATCAAACTCCTTGCTATTTTTTATTACCTCATATCCGGATGGTGAAAAAAAGGTGATGACAATGTCCATCTCCGGATCCAATTCTTTTATCATTTTTAGTACAGGCCTGCCTTGTTCAAATTCTCCCAGGCTTGCGCAATGCATCCAAACAGTTTTTCTTCTTTCTATTGGCAATGATTTTTTTAATTTTGAAAAAACATTTACCCGGCCTTTAATCCATAATCTTGCTTTATCGCTACCTAAGGATACAATGTAAACACCTGCCTTGTACACGAATAGAAATATTTGGTATAATAGTATCAAATTTTCAAATTTAGCTACAAATCTAACGGGTAATTTTCAAATCCTTTTTTCACCAGGCACCTATTCAGGAATCATATGGTCATTAAACATTATTTTGTGATACCCTCTATCTTTTTCCTCTGTCCTTTTCTTTTTCAATTTGTATCTTTGCACCCATTTTCAAAAAAAATATGTATATGAGGCCTTTGCAAATGGTTGATCTTAAGCAACAATATTTACCTATAAAAGAAAAGGTAACGCAGGCTATATCACAGGTATTGGAAAGCGCTATTTTTATTGGGGGACCGCAAGTAACTGGTTTTTCCGAAAACCTTGAAAATTACTTAAAAATAAAACATGTGATTCCATGCGCCAATGGCACAGATGCCTTGCAAATTGCTATGATGGCGTTGGGTTTGCAGCCGGGTGATGAAGTGATAACACCATCTTTTACATACGTTGCTACCACAGAAGTCATTGCTCTTCTTCATTTGAAACCAATTTTCGTAGAAGTAAATAAGGATACATTTTGCCTGGATGCCGGCGAGGTAGAAAAAGCGATCACGACTAAAACAAAGGCAATTATTCCTGTGCATTTATATGGTCATTCTTCCAATATGGAGGAGATAATGAAGATTGCTGAGAAACATAATTTATTCGTAATAGAAGATAATGCCCAGGCTATCGGCAGTGATTTTTATTTTAAGAATGGGGATGTCAAAAAAACGGGAACTATCGGGCATGTTGGATGTACCTCTTTCTTCCCAAGTAAAAATTTGGGATGCTATGGTGATGGTGGCGCTTTATTTACAAATGATGATGAACTCGCCGAGAGGCTCAAAATGATTGCCAATCATGGCCAAAAAACCAGGTATTATCATGAATTGGTTGGTTGTAATTCCCGTTTAGATGCCATACAGGCGGCGGTCTTAAATATTAAATTACCATTGCTTGACCAATATATTCAAGCACGCAGAAAAGCAGCCGATTATTATGACAAGGGATTTTCAAATCATCCTAAAATAACTGTTCCACATCGGGCTGATTATTGCAAACATGTCTTTCATCAATACACACTTATCCTGGAAGATGTAGACAGGGACGGCCTTGTTACTTTTTTAGCCGAAAACAATATTCCTTCGATGCTTTATTACCCTGTGCCTGCGCACAAACAAAAAATGTTTGATGCATTTGGTGGGGCAGATTTTGATTTGCCTGTAACGGATTGGCTCACAGAGCGTGTGATATCGCTGCCTATGCATACTGAATTGGAGATAGACCAACAGGATTATATAATAGAGAACGTTTTAGCATACATAAATAAGTAAAATGAAGATTGCAGTAATAGGTACAGGTTATGTGGGTTTAGTTACAGGAACATGTTTTTCGGAAAGTGGCAATGAAGTGATTTGCGTGGATATTGACGAAAAGAAAATTGAGAAATTATCAGCGGGGAAAGTGACTATTTACGAGCCGGGTCTGCAAAAAATATTTGATCGTAATACCAAAGAAGAGAGGCTGAATTTTACTACCTCCCTTAAAGATGGAATTAAAGATGCACGAATTATTTTCCTTGCCTTACCGACACCTCCTGATGGTGACGGAAGCGCGGACCTCAAATATATACTTGGTGTGGCAAAAGATATTGCCGGTCTTTTAGAAGAAAATGATTACAAGGTAATCGTAGATAAAAGTACCGTGCCTGTAGGCACTGCAGACAAGGTAAAGAATATTCTTATTGAAGAATTGACCAAAAGAAATATACCTGATCCCGCCAATTTATTTGATGTAGTAAGCAATCCGGAATTTTTGCGTGAAGGTGTGGCAGTGGATGATTTTATGAAGCCAAATCGTGTAGTGATAGGTACTTCATCCCTTAAAGCAAAAAAAATTTTAGGTGAATTATATGCACCTTTTGTGAGACAAGGAAATCCTGTAATATATATGGATGAAAGATCTGCAGAGTTAACTAAATATGCAGCAAATGCTTTTTTAGCTACGAAGATTTCTTTCATGAATGAGATAGCACAAATGTGTGAAAGGCTTGGAGCTGATGTGGATATGGTTCGAAAAGGAATAGGTAGTGATGATAGAATTGGTAAAACATTTTTGTTTTCCGGAATTGGATATGGCGGAAGTTGCTTCCCAAAAGATGTGCAGGCTTTGTCAAAATCTGCTCAGCAAAATAACTACGATTTTAAAATACTGGAAGCAGTAATGCAGGTAAATGCTGATCAAAAATTACATTTGATGCCTAAGCTACTTCGTTATTTCAATAATGATATTTCCGGAAAAAAAATCGCATTTTGGGGCCTTGCCTTTAAGCCAAATACAGATGATATTCGTGAGGCACCATCTTTACAATTGATAAAAGAATTAATCGCAAAAGGTGCTGGCGTTATTGCATTTGATCCAGAGGCAATGGAAAATGTACAAAATGAAATCGGCGAAAGTATTACCTATGCGGATAATCAATATGATGCACTTGATGGAGCTGATGCATTGCTGATAGCTACCGAGTGGAATGAATTCCGTACGCCGGATTTTAATAAAATGAAATCACTTTTGAAAAATCCTGCCATATTTGATGGTAGAAATTTATTTGAACTATACCAAATGGAGGAGCAGGGTTTTCATTATGAAAGTGTAGGGAGAAGGAGAATAGAAGAAAGTAGCAAGTAGCTGGTAGAAAGTAAGAAGTAAAAAGTAAGACGTAAGAAGTGAAAATTGAGATGTGAAAAGTTTAGAAAGAGAATTTTAGACACTAGCGCTTGAGGTAAATTGACAGTGGAAGCAAAGAAAGAATAACTAACAGAAATAAAGTAAGTCATGGGATTTTGCAAGACTTACCAATAAATATTGAACAAAAGAATCGCATCGTCAAAAATGAATATGGAAAACACTGATATGGAAATAAAGCAGTCGTTGAACAGTGAGGTTGATCCTTTGCCTTATTGTGATAGTGATGTCCACCAATCATTTAAAATGAAGGTAGGTTCGCGGATTCTTATTACCGGTGCAGCAGGATTTTTAGGTTCACATCTCTGCCATCGTTTAGTAAAAGAAGGTATGCATGTGATTGGAATGGATAATCTGATCACTGGTGATATCAAAAATATTGAAGAACTTTTTAAGTTGGAAAATTTTGAATTCTATCACCACGATGTTTCAAAGTTTATTCATGTTTCCGGCGATTTGGATTATATTTTACATTTTGCTTCTCCGGCTAGTCCAATCGATTATTTAAAAATACCTATTCAGACATTAAAAGTAAGTTCACTGGGAACGCATAATTGTCTTGGACTTGCTTTATCAAAGAATGCCAGGATGTTGGTGGCATCTACAAGTGAGGTATATGGTGATCCGCTTGTGCATCCACAGAATGAAAATTATTGGGGAAATGTAAATCCAATCGGTCCGCGTGGAGTATATGATGAAGCCAAACGTTTCCAGGAAGCAATTACAATGGCCTATCATACATTTCATGGCGTAGAAACTAGAATTGTCCGGATATTTAATACATATGGTCCACGCATGAGACTCAATGATGGTAGGGCTTTACCGGCTTTTATCGGCCAGGCATTGAGAGGCGAGGATCTCACGGTTTTCGGAGATGGCAGCCAGACGAGAAGCTTTTGTTATGTAGATGATTTGATTGAAGGAATTTACAGGTTATTACTAAGTGACTATTCATTGCCCGTAAATATTGGAAACCCTGATCAGATCACTTTAAAAGATTTTGCGGAAGAAATAGTTGCCTTAACAGGCACAAAGCAAAAAATAATCTACAAACCTTTGCCACAGGATGATCCGAAACAAAGGCAACCGGATATTTCAAAAGCAAAAGAATTGTTGGGTTGGGAACCCAAAGTAAATCGTGCAGAAGGTTTGAAGATTACTTATGATTATTTTCGGTCTCTTCCAAAAGAAGAATTGTACAAATTGCCCAAAGAATTTATGAGTAAAAGATGATGATAATTAATGGAAGAAATATAAAGATATCTAAAGCACTTGCAACACTCTTTCCATTCGATTATATGTCCCGATTTTTCGGGAGGCTTGGGGAGAGGTTTTGAGCGATTATTTAGAGGCCATTTAAAAATCAAGAACAACAATTAAACAAAAACAACAATAAAAAACCAAAATGTACCAGGAATTAGTTGACAAAAAAAAGAAATTAGCTGTAATTGGATTAGGCTATGTAGGATTGCCAATTGCTTTGGAATTTGCAAAAAAGATTTCAGTGATAGGATTTGATATCAATGCAGATAGAATTGAATTAATGAGAAATAATATTGATCCAAGCAATGAATTAGAATCTTCAGCATTCGCAGATTGTGACATTCAATTTACCAATGACCTGGAAGTTTTACGCCAGGCCAATTTTTATATTGTGGCAGTTCCCACACCTGTTAATGAAGATAAAGAGCCGGATCTTACACCGGTGATAAAAGCAAGTGAGACAATAGGTAAAGTAATAAAAAAGGGAGATTATGTAGTGTATGAAAGTACCGTTTATCCCGGCTGTACAGAAGAAGATTGTTTGCCAATAATCGAGCAATTATCAGGATTGAAATTTATTGATGATTTTAAATTAGGCTATTCACCTGAAAGGATTAACCCGGGAGATAAAGAACATACTTTAAGTAGTATTGTAAAAGTGGTGAGTGGTTGTGATGAGGAGAGTCTGGACAATATTGCCCAGGTATATGAATTAGTTGTAAAGGCAGGTGTGCACAGGGCATCCAGTATTAAAGTAGCAGAGGCTGCAAAAATCATTGAAAATACGCAACGTGATCTCAATATCGCTTTGATGAATGAGCTTTCTATCATTTTTGATAAAATGAATATTAACACATTTGAGGTACTGGAAGCTGCGGGTACAAAATGGAATTTCTTAAAATTCCAACCTGGATTAGTTGGCGGCCATTGCATTGGTGTCGATCCCTATTACCTTACGTATAAGTCAGATAAACTGGGATATAAATCCCAGGTAATTCTTGCCGGCAGAAACATCAATGATGGTATGGCAGTGCATTTGGCAAAAAAAGTTTTGCAGTTTGTCACAGACAATGATATCAAGGCTAGTGACGCAAAAGTTTTGGTGATGGGCGCCACTTTCAAAGAAAATGTAAGTGATATTCGTAATTCAAAAGTAGCCGATGTCATTAAAGAATTACAATCGTATTCTCTCAATGTAGACGTAACAGATCCACATGCCGATAGCGAGCAATTACAGCATGAGTATGGTTTTGGTCTTACGAAGGAATTGGCGAATGATTATGATGTGGTGGTAGTTGCCGTTCCTCATAAAGCTTATCTTGGAATGGATGATGCCGCATTTGCAGAAATCTGTAAACCAAAGGGAATGATTGCAGACGTAAAAGGCGTATTTAGAAATAAAATTTCCGGTAGAAAATACTGGAGTTTATAAATTGAGAAGTGAGAAGTTAGAATTGAGATGTGAGAAGTGAGATGTGAGAAGTGAAGGGGAAAGTCTAATTGAAGAAGAAAGTGAAAAGAAAAAGTAAAAAAAATAAAAAATGAACAATGTTTTTCATGACGAAGATTTAAGTGGATATTCGTTTTTAATCACCGGCGGTGCAGGATTTATCGGCGGTCATATCGCAGAATATTTATTAAAAAATAATGCCGGCAAAGTACGTGTACTGGATAATTTGTCAAACGGATTTCAATCCAATCTTGATATACTTCGTGCCTACAAAGGATTTGAGTTTATCGAAGGAGATATCAGGGATTTAGAAACATGCCGCAATGCATGTATTGGAATAGACTACATAAGTCACCAGGCTGCGCTTGGTTCAGTACCGCGATCTATAAAAGAACCTTACAATACGAATGATGTAAATGTTGGTGGATTTGTAAATATGATGAAGTCAGCAGTTGAGAATAATGTGAAGCAGTTTGTGTATGCCTCTTCTTCTTCCGTATATGGTGATGAGCCCACTTTGCCTAAGATAGAATCACGTACAGGTAATTGTCTGTCTCCTTATGCAGTAAGTAAGAAAGCGGATGAAATGTATGCTGCTGTTTTTGCAAGTGTATATGGGATACCGGTTATAGGCTTCAGGTATTTTAATATTTTTGGGCCGAGGCAGGATCCTGATGGACCTTATGCCGCAGTTATTCCTCTTTTTGTAAAGGCAATCATTAACAATGATGCTGCCTTTATTAATGGCGACGGAGAGCAAACCAGAGATTTTACATTTGTAGAAAATGCAGTACAGGTAAATGTAAAAGGCATGTTGTCTAAAAATAAAGAAGCAGCTAATAAAGTATATAATGTGGCAGTTGGAGAAAAATTTTCTGTAAATTATTTATATGATTCTATCGCCAAATACCTGGAAAGTGAAGTGAGGCCTGTGTACCGTGAGGCGCGTGCCGGTGATGTGAGAAACTCTCTTGCTGATATTTCTTTGGCGAAAGAATTTTTGAAATACCAGCCGACGACCAGGTTCGAAGACGGCCTTGTCAAAACGATTGAATATTTCAAAGAATTGTATTCAAAATAGTCATCTTTATTTTAATTATTATCTATGCCATTTGTAAAGACTGAATTTCCTGGTTTGGTGGTTTACACGCCAACTATTTTTGAAGATCACCGTGGGTATTTTCTTGAAAGTTATAACCAGGCGGTATTAGAAAAAGAGGGCTTTGATATAAAATTTGTCCAGGATAACCAGGCTGGTTCTTCTTACGGAATAATTCGGGGAATGCATTACCAGTTAAATCCTCATGCCCAAATTAAATTAATTCGTGTGCTTAGTGGTAAAATTATTGATGCGGTAGTAGATCTCAGAAAAAATTCACCGACTCACGGCAAATCATTTTCCATTGAACTTTCGGATACCAATCGCAAACAATTATTAATACCAAAAGGCTTTGCACACGGCTATTCTGTGTTAAGTGAAAAGGCTGAAGTATTTTATAAATGCGATGCTTTTTATAATAAAGAAAGCGAGGGTGGGTTAATGTGGAATGATCCCGCTTTGGCAATAGATTGGCAAATACCTGCAGATAAAGTGATAGTTTCAGAAAAGGATAACAACCATCCAAACTTTGAGAATTGCAAAAACAATTTTGTTTTTTAATGGTTGTAAAATCAAATGAATGATTGCAAAAAATTATTTGGCTACAATATTAGTAACAGGTGCCAATGGACAATTGGCCAGTGAAATAAAAGAGATTTCTGTTCTTTTTCCATTTTATCAATTCTTCTTTGAATCAAGGCAGGAATTGCCAATTAATGATGAAAGAAAATTGAAAATGTTTTTTGAAAAACAACAAATTGATTTTTGCATTAATTGTGCAGCATATACAGCGGTAGATAAAGCTGAAGCAGAGGAAGAAAAAGCGTTTGAAATTAATGCAGATGCTGTTGAAAAACTGTCAGAAATTTGTAAAGCACATCAAAGTAAATTTATTCACGTCTCAACAGATTATGTGTACGATGGCACGCAGGAGATTCCTTTAAAAGAAGAAAATTCGGTTGCACCACTAAATATATACGGGCAGTCTAAATTAAGAGGTGAGGAACTGGCTTTGAAGAAAAATCCTGAAACCCTTATCATCCGTACTTCATGGGTATATTCTTCCTTTGGAAATAATTTTGTGAAAACGATGCTTCGTTTATTAACGGAAAAAGATGCTATTAATGTAGTATCGGACCAGGTCGGGTCCCCCACTTATGCAGCGGATCTTGCATCAGTAATCATGTATTTAATAGAGAAAATAGAAAAGGGAAATAACTTTTCCGGTATTTATAATTATTGCAATGAAGGAATTACCAATTGGTATGAATTTGCAAAAGCTATTAAAGAAACTGCAGGCCTGGATTGTATTATAAATTCTGTACCTACATCAGCCTATAAAACTGCTGCTCAACGCCCTCTATATTCTGTTTTAAATACTGAAAAGATCCAGGAAATTTTGGAGGAAAAAATACCTAACTGGAAGGACAGCCTGCTGAAATGTTTGGTAAAACTGGACAATGCCAACCTGATTAATTAATTATATTTAAATTCATTTTTTTGCTATTTAATTGTATTTAAGTTTTGTTGCCTATTTCTACCCGTTAATATAATTTCTATGTTGAATAACTGCCATTGAAAAATGGTGGTAAATCTATTTCTACCTTTCAATTTCGTATATTGCAATCCATATTTTGATGAAATAACGGTAGGTCATTTTCATGAAAACCAAGATTCCTTATTAGGAATATATTTCTTTAAAATAACAACATACAACAAATAAATAAAGAAAACTTCTTACAAAATAGAATGGCGAAAAAGATCAAAGAAGAGTATCAGCATAGCGAAGCGGGTATTTCCGGCCAGTATAAAACATGGTTCCTCGATTATGCGAGTTATGTAATCCTGGAGCGGGCTGTACCGGCTGTAGAAGATGGGCTTAAACCTGTTCAAAGAAGGATCATGCATGCTATGAAGGAAATGGATGATGGAAGGTTCAATAAAGTGGCTAACATCATTGGTCAGAGTATGCAATATCATCCTCATGGTGATGCCAGTATCGGTGATGCCATTGTAAACCTCGGTCAGAAAGATTTGCTGATAGAAACACAGGGGAATTGGGGTGATATTCGCACAGGGGATGATGCAGCAGCACCAAGGTATATCGAAGCAAGGCCAAGCAAGTTTGCGCTGGAAGTTGCGTTCAATAATAAAACAACGAATTGGCAATTAAGTTATGATGGCAGAAAGAATGAACCGGTAACATTGCCGATGAAGTTCCCGTTGCTATTGGCTCAGGGCGCAGAAGGAATAGCTGTAGGGTTGGCTACAAAAATTCTTCCACATAATTTCTGTGAATTAATAGATGCTACCATTCAATATTATAAAGGAAAAAATTTCACTTTATATCCGGATTTCATAACTGGCGGAATGATAGATGTCACAAATTATGGAAATGGAATACGTGGAGGAAAAGTCCGTGTCAGGTGCAGGATCGAGGAATTGGATAAAAAAACGTTGATCATAAAAGACGTTCCTTACGGCAGTACGACAACTCAAATAATTGAAAGTGTCATAAAAGCCAATGATGCCGGAAAAATTAAAATAAAAAAGGTTACTGATAATACGGCAGCAGAAGTGGAAATACAAGTGGATTTGGCGCCTGGTATTTCTCCCGATATCACTATCGATGCATTATATGCATTTACAGATTGCGAGGTGTCCATTTCCCCAAATGCATGTGTAATTGAAGCGCAAAAACCTAAATTCCATGGTGTGGAAGAGTTGTTGAAAGTTTCCGCTGAAAACACGCGTCAACTTTTAAAAACGGAACTCGAGATCCGGTTAAATGAGTTGAAAGAAAAGTGGCATTATACTTCCCTGGAAAAAATATTTTTTGAAGAAAAAATTTATAAAGAATTAGAGAAGAAACATGAGACATGGGAGAAAGTAATTGTAGCAATTGATAAAGCATTTATTCCTTTCAAACCACTTTTGCAAAGAGAGATCACCAGAGAAGATATTCTCAAACTAACAGAGAAACCTGTACGTAGAATTTATAAATTAGATATCGAAGATCTCATTAACCAGATCAAAGGTTTGGAAGACGAAATTGCCCAGGTAAGGCATCATTTAGAATTCCTGACAGAATATGCAATTTCCTACTATGAAGAATTATTGAAAAAATTTGGCAAAGGAAGAGAGCGTAAAACAGAGATCAAATTGTTTGATACGATTGAAGCCAAATCTGTTGCTATTGCTAATACTAAAATTTATGTAAACCGTGCTGATGGCTTCATTGGTACCTCGTTGAAGAAAGATGAATTCATAGACGACTGCAGTGATCTGGATGATATTATTGCTTTCACAAAATCAGGAAAAATGAAAGTAGTGCGCGTTTCTGATAAAGTTTTTATAGGGAAAGATATCATTCATGTGGCAGTTTTCAGGAAGGATGATGAACGCACAACTTACAACATGATTTATGTTGATGGCAAAAAAGCCGTCAGTTATGGAAAACGATTTAATGTAACGGCGATTACGCGTGATAAAGATTATGACCTTACAAAAGGTAGTGAAAAAAGTAAGGTGCATTATTTCAGTGTAAATCCCAATGGCGAAGCAGAAGTGGTAAGGATTCTATTAACACCCGGTAGCAGTGCAAGAAATAAAGAGCTGGATTTCTATTTCGAAACATTAGAAATTCGTAGCCGCACCAGCATAGGCAACCAGGTGACCAAATACCCGGTAAGATCTATAAGGCTTTTGGAAAAAGGCAAATCATCCCTTGACCAGCGCAAACTCTGGTTTGACGAGACTTTTGGCAGATTAAATACTGATGAGAAAGGTAGGTTATTGGGAAATTTTGAAGGGGATGATAAGTTGCTGGTGATTTACAAAGATGGAAATTATGAGGTGACAGGCCAGGAAATTACGCAACGGTTTGATACGGATACAATAGAGTTGATTGAGAAATATGATCCCGAAAAAATAATTACTGTTGTCTATCTCGAGGCAGACAAGATGCAATATAATGTGAAGCGATTCAAAATTGAGACCAATACATTAAGCAGTAAATTTTTGTTTATTAAGGAAGGTAAAGATAACAAGGTAATTAAAGCTACAACAGCTGCAGAGCCAATCCTTGAAATGCATAGTGGAAAAGGAACGCAGGTAAGAAATGCAAAAATAAAATTACATAAAGTAGTAGATATTATGGGATGGAAAGCAATAGGAAATAAATTGGCTGACTATTCCAAAAACGATAAAATGGATTGGGTAGCTCCGACGCCACCAAATGCCCAACAGGAGTTGTTCTCCAATGATGAATGAGTTATTGAATGATGAATTTGGAATTAGGAGTGATGAATGAGGAATTATGAGTGATGAATGAGGAATTATGAATGATGAATAATGAATGAGGAATTATGAGTGATGAGTGATGAATGATGAATGAGGAATAATGAATGATGAATGATGAATATTGAATGATGAATATATATGATGTAAACTGTTACTAATTCATCCATCATAATTCATCATTGCTATACCGCCGTCCATCATAATGATTACAGAAAGCGGAAAACATTTCGTTTTTTACATACCTA
>JBDTEF010000256.1:0-3208 GCA_039922615.1 Ginsengibacter sp. | reverse complement strand
GCCAATTGGGTAGTGTCACTTACTTTCCCTGTTATGAATGATAATGTATGGCTTACCGATAAATTTCACCACGGATTTTCTTATTGGATTTATGGAGTGATGGGAATTCTTTCTGCCGTATTTATATGGAAATTAGTGCCTGAAACAAAAGGGAAAACGTTGGAAGAAATAGAAGGTCTATGGAAGAAAAAACCTGAACAGACAGTGGAGCAGGCATTTCTGACAGATACTGAATTTTAATCAAGCTATGAGCTATGAGCCATGAGCTTGAGGAAATGGTCACATTGTTGAATTGTCGATAGCGATTTAGTAATTTAAGGCAATCAATAATGAAAAGGAATTTCATAATTCTCAAAATAAAATTCATTGAATAAAATTATTTATCTATTTACTCTTTTGGTTGGTCTTTGCAACAGTGAAGTTTACTCGCAGCAGGCAAATTACTTAAACACTTCATTATCTACTAATGCGAGGGTTAAGGATTTAGTATCAAGATTGACACTGCAGGAAAAAGTAGATCAGATGATGTACACAGCTCCTGCTATTCCGCGCCTGTATATTCCGGCTTACAATTGGTGGAACGAAGCTTTACACGGCGTAGCGCGTTCTGGGCCTGCCACGGTTTTCCCACAGGCTATCGGTCTTGCCGCTACGTTTGATAACTATCTTGCATTTCAGGAATCAAATGCCATTTCTGATGAAGCGCGTGCAATGTTCAACGCATTTGAAAAGAAAAATAATCGCGCACAATATGCCGGTCTAACTTTCTGGACACCCAATGTCAATATTTTTCGCGATCCCCGGTGGGGAAGAGGACAGGAAACGTATGGAGAAGATCCTTTGCTGACTTCAAAAATGGGTGTTGCTTTTGTTGAGGGATTGCAGGGCGATAATAATAAATATCTCAAAACCGCTGCTTGTGCAAAACATTTTGCCGTGCATAGCGGACCAGAAAAATTACGGCACGAATTCGATGCAATAGTTTCAAAAAAAGATTTGTGGGAAACCTACCTTCCTGCATTTCACGCATTGGTGAATGCTGGTGTGGAAGGTGTGATGTGCGCTTACAATGCCACGGATGGAGAACCTTGTTGTGCCAATACTTTTTTGCTTCAGGACGTATTAAGAAATCAATGGAAATTTAAAGGATATATCACTTCCGATTGCTGGGCTTTAGTAGATATTTATGAGGGACACAAATATGTGCCCACCGCAACGGAGGCAGCGGCTATCTCCTTAAAACGTGGGGTTAACTTAAACTGTGGCAGCGTTTTCCCTTATCTGGTCGATGCGGTAAAGCAAGGGTTGATTACTGAAAAAGAAATTGATAGTTCGTTAAGTGTTTTATTGACGACAAGATTTAAGTTAGGGCTTTTTGATCCTCCGTCAGATAATCCATATAATAAAATTCCGGACTCTGTAGTCAACAGTGAAAGCCATCGTGAACTGGCAAGGAAAGTGGCGGAAAAATCTTTTGTGTTGTTGAAAAATAACGGCGCTCTTCCGTTAAAAAATGATTTGAATAAATATTATGTTACCGGCCCCAACGCGGCGGTAATAGAATCGTTGATTGGTAACTATTATGGCGTTAGTAAAAACATGGTAACCATCCTCGAAGGAATCTCAGGCCACATAAAACCCGGCAGCCAGTTGGCTTACCGTCAGGGAATTTTATTGTCGGGAGATAATGTAAATCCTATAGACTGGGCATCCGGCGAAGCCAAAACTTCCGATGCAACAATTTATGTAATGGGTCTTTCGGATTTGATGGAAGGAGAAGAAGGGGAATCCATTGCATCGTCCACTGCCGGCGACAGGTTAAATTATGATTTGCCTGCTAACCAGATTGAATATTTAAAGAAATTAAAAGAAGGAAACGATAAGCCCGTGATAGCGGTGATTACAGGGGGAAGCCCGATGAATCTTGCTGAAGTACAAAAGATTGCTGATGCAGTTTTATTGGTTTGGTATCCCGGTGAAGAAGGCGGCAACGCAGTGGCAGACGTAATTTTCGGAAAAGTTTCTCCATCAGGAAAATTGCCCATTACATTTCCAAAATCATTTAATGATTTGCCACCATTTGAAGATTATTCAATGAAAGGAAGAACTTATCGCTACATGGAAAAAGAGCCTATGTATCCATTTGGTTTTGGATTAAGTTATACCACTTTTACATTTAGCAATCTAAAATTATCGAAGAATAAAATTAGCAATGGCGAATCTGTGGAAGCAGAAGTCACTGTCACGAATACGGGAAAATCGGCGGGCGATGAAGTGGTACAAATGTACCTGACACATCTTCCCGGTGGCGCAGATATTCCGCTGTATTCTTTGAAAGATTTCAAACGGATAAATCTTACACCTGGCGCATCCGAAAAAGTAAAATTTACTGTAACACCCGACATGATGAAACTGGTAAATGAATATGGTAAAAGTGTTTTAAATTCAGGAGAAATAAAGATAAATATCGCAGGTTCTTTGCCGTCAAAAAGAAGTGAAGAGTTAGGTGCTGCAAAGCCTGTGGAAGCACTGATTAAAATTCAATGATTTCTTTTATTTGATTTTACAGGAAAAAAGTAGAGTTTATTAAATGAGTTTCAATTTATATTATCAATTGGTTTGGGGAATAAATAGAAGTTCTCGGGTAAATAGGAAAAAATTAAAAAAATTAAAATGTTATTATTAGGAATTGACATCGGAACTTCTTTTATAAAAGCCACTGTGGTAGATGCCACTACCCAAAAGGTGATAGCAACAGCTCAATGCCCTGAAACCGAAAACCCAATTACTTCCCTTCAATCAGGATGGGCAGAGCAATCGCCTGAAATGTGGTGGGAGCAAGCGATTCAGGCAATACAAAAATTGGTTGCAACCAAAAAATTTGATCCCGATGAAATAGCTGCAATCGGTATTTCCTATCAAATGCATGGATTGGTTTTGGTAGATAAAGACCAAAAAGTTTTGAGAGATAGTATTATTTGGTGCGATAGTCGCGCGGTGGCAATTGGTGCAAATGCTTTGAAGGAGATTGGCGAAGAAATATGTGCTTCCACTCTTTTAAATTCTCCGGGAAATTTTACCGCTTCCAAATTGGCATGGGTAAAAAATAATGAGCCGGACATTTATAATCAAATTGATAAAATCATGTTACCGGGAGATTTCATTGCGATGAAATTAACCGGCAATATCACCACTTCATCTTCAGCAT
>JBDTEF010000255.1:0-11756 GCA_039922615.1 Ginsengibacter sp. | reverse complement strand
GCATAAAAAACACAATTGTTATGTAGCGACCACTGCTGTTGTTGGCGTCCTCGCCAACAAGTAATTCTTATTAAAACTTTAGTGATTAGTAAATTAAGTTAGCAAACCGAATTTTCTATTCCTTTTTCAAAGAATCGTGCTGAATATTTATAATTATAAAAAATTTAAATCCAGCCTTTCTCATAAAACTCCCAATTCTCTCAACGCATAAAAAACACAATTGTTATGCAGCGACTGAATCAATTTATTTTCCAAAAACAAATTTTTCAACTCCTCTACTGAAATTTCTTCTACAGTCAATTCTTCATTTTGATCCAAATGTTGGCCACTGGTTTTTACACCTCCCTGCGCCAAAAAAAAGTAAGTAAAATTATTTAGCACTCCTGGATTAGCAGCAATTTTCCCAACAGGAATAATAGATGAAAATTCATAACCCGTTTCTTCTTTCAATTCCCTTTTAACTGCCTGTTCAGGCGTTTCGCCCTTATCAACAAAACCACCGGGTATTTCTAAGATGGTTTCTTCAATTGGATGCCTGTATTGCTTTACAACTAATACTTTACCTTCTTCCGTGATAGCTACAGCACACACAGTAGTTGGCAGTTCTACTACAAAATATTCTTCAATAATTTTACCTGTTGACGTTTCGCATTTATCTTTCCTGGCAGTAAAATATGGATGCTTACTGAGATACTCAGAAGATAAAATTTTCCATTTCATTCATTATAATTTGGGCATAAAAGAAAAAACGAAAACCATAGAATTCAATTCCATTAAAATCTAATCAATCACAGCTGTCAACCTTAGATACTTAAGTAATACTAAGACCTTTATTTTCCTGTGATTCCGAGTAACTCGATATCAAATATTAAAGCGGCTCCCCCTGGAATAGGTCCCTGGCCACGATCTCCATAACCAAGATCTGAAGGAATAAATAGTTTCCATTTGCTACCTACAGGCATTAATTGTAATGCTTCAATCCAACCTTTGATAACACCAGTAACAGGAATCTCAATCGGCTGGCCTCTTTTGTAAGAATTGTCAAACTCTTTTCCATCGATTAAAGAACCGGCATAGTGTGCTGTTACATGATCAGATTCCTTTGGGATAGGTCCGGTTCCTTTCGTAATTATTTCATATTGAAGACCACTTGGCAATGTAATTACACCCGGACGCTTTTTGTTAGCTTCCAAAAATTTGGTGCTTTCTTCTTTTACGGAGTTAGATTTTTTAGACATAAATTCCTGCATTTTTTCTTGTACGTTCATATTGGCTTGTTCTTGTGAAATTAGTAAAGGTTTATTGTTGTAAACATCATCAAAAGCTTTTTTAATCATATCAGAATTTACTCTGTCCAGTCCCTGATTTTTATAAAAATCAGCAACCATCACTGCTAATGAATAACTTAAACTATCAGTTGGAGTGAAGGCCTTAGCGGGAGTTAGTTTAGTATTTGAAACTTTAGCGAAAGACGATTTAGTGACAGGCTTTTTACTTTGCGCCATTAGCACAGACGCAGGCAAAAGGAATAAGACAAAAAGAAATTTCATAGGAAATATACTTATCAGTTGGATAAATTAAGGATGCAAATATAATTACAAACTGCGCATATGGTAGAACAATTACCCAAATGAAATGCAAAAGTGCGCTTAAACCTACAAACTTTAAGCCCCGAGCGTGGCGCCTTCACTGTCCATGTTAATCATCTCTAAATTCTTTACCTGTAAGATTAATAAAAACATCTTCAAGATTTGCAGATTTAGTCATTTTCGGTCTTTCAAAGCCACTTGCCACGAGGTCGTCAATTAATTTATCGGGCGTTTGCAATGCGATAATTTTCCCTTCGTCCAAAATAGCTACCCTGTCACACAGATATTCCGCTTCATCCATATAATGGGTGGTAATAATTACCGTGGTTCCGTTTTCCCTTATTTTTTGAATGAGTTCCCAAAGGTTACGGCGGGCCTGGGGATCAAGTCCTGTGGTAGGTTCATCGAGGAAAATTATTCTTGGTTTATTGATCAATGTGGTGGCGATGGAAAACCGTTGTTTCTGTCCACCACTCATTTCTTTGAATTTGTTTTTTGCTTTGTCTTTTAAATTTACCATCTCCAGCAATTCTATTGCATCTACTTTGGTATTATATAATCCGCTAAATAGATCAATCAATTCCAACAAATTTAAACCTGGATAAAAGCCTGAAGTCTGCAATTGAACACCAATTATTTTTTTGATATTATCGGCCTCTTTATCGAGGTCCATTCCTGCCACAATAATCTTCCCTGACGTCTTATCACGCAATGTTTCAATTATTTCCAGTGTGGTCGATTTGCCTGCGCCATTCGGACCAAGTAATCCAAAAATTTCTCCTTCAAACACTTCGAAAGAAATACCTTTTACTGCTTCAAATTTTCCGTAATTTTTTGTCAGATCGCTTACGGAGATAATAGAATTCATTTTTTATAATTTAAAATTCACCAAATAAAAATTTTTATAATCAAGGATATCTGCTTTTCATTTATGCATTCTTCTGATCGTCAGTAGCATTAGACTTTTGATCCAGGTATCCTTCCAACTCCGCCATCATCTTCAAACTACCAATATAAAACGGCGTTCGTTCATGTAATTCAGTAGGTTGTTTCTCCAAAATTCTTACCTTACCATCGGTGGCCTTTCCTCCTGCTCTTTCCACGATGTAAGCAAATGGGTTGCACTCATACAACAACCGTAATTTTCCATTGGGTTTCTCCGTTGTTCCCGGATACATAAAAATACCTCCTTTTATCAGGTTGCGATGTACATCACTTACCATACTGCCAATATATCTTTGCGTATACGGGCCCCCGTTAGTCTTATTTTTATGCTGGCATGCATCAATATATTTCTTCACTTCAGTTGAATAGCCAAAGAAATTACCGTGATTTACCGAATACAATTTTCCATCTTCAGGGCATTTAATATCGGGATGACTCAGGCAAAATTCCCCAATCGATTGATCAAGTGTAAAACCATTAACACCTCTTTTTGTCGCATAGACTAAAATGGTTGAAGATCCATAAATGATATATCCCGCAGCCACCTGCCGGCTTCCCGGCTGTAAAAAATCATCAAGTGTAACAGGAGTTCCTTTTTCTGTGACCCTGCGATAAATGCTGAAAATCGTACCTATGGAGACATTCACATCTATATTACTGCTACCATCCAAAGGATCGTACATACATACATATTTTGCATTCATACTTATTTCATCGTCAAAGGCCATTATATCATCCAATTCCTCACTGGCAATACCTGCGCAACTAATACCATGTGCCAGTACACCTGTGAATTGATCGTTGGCAAATTCATCCAGCTTTTTCACTTCTTCCCCTTGCACATTTATATCACCGGTATCACCTAAAATATCAACCAATCCTGCTTTATTTACCTCAACATTCACTCGCTTACCTGCCAAACCTATATCACGCAAGAGTCCTGCAAGTTCACCTGTTGCCTGCGGAAAAGCACGCATTTCACGAATAGTGAATTCATCAAGGGTGAGTATTTCTCTGTTTATTTTCATTTTCATTCAGTTTAATCATCGCAAAAATAGGGTAAATAGTTTTTGAAAAAAGAGGTGGTCAAACTATAATGCTCATTTTAAAATACTGCTCACAAATTTATTGTATCCTGTATTTTATTCATTTATGAAAATGTATCAACTTCTTTTAATTTGATGGAGAATCTTTATTTATATTATTCGAAATATTTATTTCCAATCCTTGAAAATCAAAATAAGATGATGCAGTAAAAAATTTCAAAAAATAATGTTCGGATTAATATTAATTTCTTTTTCTGCTTGCTTCATTGGACATGAATTAGTTTCAGAAGTTGTCAGCTTTGGCAACAATTCAATTAAGTATCTTCAGAAGATGCAGCTATAGCCGGATACATAAAAAATGATGTCCCATCAGCTAAGACGACTGCAAAAGATTAGAACGCATATTTCTGCCTTTATTTTGATAGCAACATTAATAGAAACAAAATCCTGGAATTCTTTTGGTTTCATTGCATCTTCATTATAAAACTGGTAATAAAAATATACGCAACCTTTTAAAATATTATTCTATACCCATTTCTTCTTTTACTTTGTAAAAAAATTATTAAAAAACAATCATGAAGGTGTTTAAATTTGGAGGAGCAAGCATAAGTAATTATGAAAGAATTCAAAATGTGGCGGCTATTGTAAGAGATCATGAAGGAGAGCCCCTGTTAATCGTTATAAGCGCTATGGGGAAAATAACGAATGCCTTAGAAAAAGTAGTGGATGCCTTTTTTGAAGAAAGAAAAGAGGATGCATTTCACCTGTTCCAAAAGGTAAAAGAGCATCATTTAACCCAATTAAAATACCTCGTTACGGCACAATGGGAAAAGGCAACAAATGAACTTCAAATTATTTTCAATGAAGTAGAATCCTTACTGGAACAAAGTCCTGTAAAAGAATACAATTATTATTATGACCAGGTAGTGAGTACCGGAGAACTATTGTCATCTACTCTTCTTTCTTTTTATTTAAATGAACAACATCTATCGAATCAATGGATGGATGTCAGAAATCTTATCCATACAGATAGCAATTTTCGCGATGCAAAAATAGACTGGGAATTTTCAACATATAGTATCCGGGAGACTTTATTGCCAATCCTCGATAATAAAAAATTTGTAGTAACACAAGGATTTATTGGAAGGACTGCTGACAATCAAACGACAACATTGGGAAGGGAAGGAAGTGATTATACAGCAGCCGTTTTTGCTAAGATTTTACATGCAGAAAGTGTTACAATCTGGAAAGATGTAGAAGGCGTGATGAATGCTGATCCAAGGGAGTTCGATCATGCTGTGGTCCTTCATCATTTAAGTTATAAGGAGGTCATCGAAATGTCCTATTATGGTGCCCAGGTAATACATCCCAAAACAATAAAACCGTTGCAAAATGAAAAAATACCTTTGTATGTAAAATCATTTTTAGATCCTGATTTACCTGGCACAATCATTAACCAAAAATATAGCGCAAATCTGCCGCCAATGATGGTCTACAAACGAAACCAGGTATTGATTACACTACAATCATTGGATTATTCATTTGTAGAAGGACAGCCTGTAAATGTATTGCACACCATTCTTGATGAAATAAAAATAAAACCAAACCTGACGCAAAATACGGCCATTAGCTTACTGATTTGCGTAGATGATATTACAGAAAAAATTGACGAAATCGCCATCCAGGCAACCGAGTTTTTTGATGTGCAAATTCAGCGAAACCTCACGCTAATCACTATTAGACATTATACACCTGAAATGATTGCGGAAATGGTATCTGGCCAACAAATCATCCTCGAACAAAAAACAATTGAAACAATTCAAATGGTTGTGATAGAAAACTAATTGACGACATAGTCACCTTTCTGATCTATCATAATGATAGGTAACTCATGGGTTTTTTCAAATTCATCATATACCTTTTTTAATTGAAGGGAAAATTTTTGTAAGGCTGCGCTTGACCTAAATGCATTTTCAAGATATTCTACAGATTTTTTATCATCGTATCTGATCGGAAAAATATGAACCGGGATAAATTCCTGGCCTGCGGCTCTTGCATTTCCTGTTAGTATGTAAATTTCTTCAATATCATCATCATTAACAGAAACACATCCGACAGAAACGCAATTTCCATGAATATAAATGTCATTCCCGGGGCGTATAGGATCACTTAAAATCCTGTCCGATGCATTCGGATAATTGATGCCAAGTGATAAATGATAATTACTCCTGGGATTGAATTCATTAATATAATAAAAACCTTCAGGAACCTGGTAATCACCCTGCAGTCTTTTGGGCCCCATTGTGCCGCTTTGCATACAAACCCGATAGGTTTTAAATAATTTATACTTCTCATCCTTAGTGTTCTTTACCCAAACTTCTAATTGAGAATTATATTTAAAACTTCTTAGAAAAACATTACTGGCCGGATACTGCAAACCTTTGGCAGCGAATTCTTTTTGCAATTGTTCTTCTTTTTTGAAAAATGCATTATTTACATTCACAGCGGATCGTTGCGATTGCCAGAAAGAATTTTGCCCTATTACAGAATTAGTTGAACAAAGCAGTAAAAAAGAAAAAATAAAATATTTATAAATTGTGGAAAGCATTCACTATTGGATTCAAATGGTAGATGGAAGGAGTAAAAATAATTTTTTTATAAAAGAGATTCAAATAAAAATTGTTTCTTAACGAAATTTTTGAAATTTACATCAGGGAGATTAAAAGATAACCTGTTTGCTAATGTTTAATAATTCATATAATAAAAAAAACCGGGAAAACGTTCTACTGAAAATTTTTCCCGGATTTCTTTTGTTCAAATAAATTTACAAATTTCCTCTTTCATCCTGCTCCCTTTCAATTGCTTCAAATAATGCTTTAAAATTTCCTTTCCCAAAACTCTTAGCTCCTTTGCGTTGGATAATCTCGAAAAACAAGGTGGGCCTGTCTTCTACGGGCTTAGAGAATATTTGCAATAAGTAACCTTCATCGTCCTTATCTATAAGGATTCCCAGTTCTTTCAATGGTTCAAGATCCTCATCGATATGGCCAACTCTATCCAAAACTGTCGCATAATAGCTTGCAGGAATTTTTAAAAACTCCACTCCCCTGTTTCTCAGATCAGTCACAGTTTCAATAATATTGTGTGTCGCTAATGCAATATGTTGACATCCTTCTCCATTATAAAATTCAAGGTATTCTTCTACCTGGCTTTTTTTCTTTCCTTCAGCAGGCTCGTTGATCGGGAATTTCACATAACCATTACCGTTACTCATTACTTTACTCATCAATGCAGAATATTCTGTAGAAATATCATTATCATCAAAACTCAGGATATTCCTGAATCCCATCACATCTTCATAAAAACTTACCCATTTATTCATTTGATTCCAGTCTACATTTCCCACACAATGATCTACATAAAGTAATCCTGTATCTACCGGGTTGTACAAAGATTCCCACTTACGAAAACCGGGCATGAAAGGACCTGAATAATTTTTCCTTTCAATAAATAAATGGACTGTCTCACCATAAGTATGTATGCCGCTCATTACTACTTCCCCATCTGCATCTTTTAAAGTGGTCGGTTCCATATAACTTCTTCCACCACGTTTGGTTGTTTCTTCCCAGGCACTCGTAGCATCCTCTACTTTTAATGCAAGCATTTTCACCGCATCACCATGTTTAGCGATATGATCAGCTATTTCATTTCCCTGGCGAATAGGCGTTGTCAATACGAAAGTCAATTTATTTTGCCTGATTACATAACTTGCCCTGTCTTTCACTCCGGTTTCAGGACCTGAGTAGGCAATAGATTGAAAACCAAAAGCTGCCTTATAATATAGTGCCGCCTGCTTGGCATTTCCAACGTAAAACTCTACATAATCTGTACCCTGCAAAGGAAGAAAATCTACTGCTTCGGCCATCTTTTCCTCGGGTATTAAAGTTGCCCTTTCCATAATTTTATTTTTGCGTAAATATAATAAATTTAAATTTTAGCCATGATTTGTAGTAAATCAACAATGAAATCACGAATAAGAAACCATCCCTAAAATGAGTTCAAAAACGGTTAATTTGTTTGGCAGGATTTGTGTAATATGTAGGCAAACTAAAAAATAAATCATGAAAAAATTACTGAATATTTTCCTCATTATTACCACCGTTCTATTCCTGGGAAGTTGTTCTTTCTCGAAAAACGCGACGGACATGAAAGCTTCTACCGGCAACCTTTCCGGCAAATGGACCATATCTGATATTGCGGTAGACATTCCCGCCGGGTTTAAAGTTACTGACGTTTTTGATGAAGCACCTTATGCAGATTTTAAAGGGAGCACGTGGGATCTTATCCGAAACGGTAAAGGTTCATTTACATTGACAAACGGAAATAAAGAAGATATTTATTGGAGCATTAAGGGTAAAGGTGCAGATGCGCAATTTCAATTTAAAAAATTAATGGGTTCAAAAGCAAGAAATGTAGAAGATGGCTACCGACTGAATCTGATGAATATCAGTTCAAACAGTTTTATGGCAAAATCCCCGGTTGACATAGGAAACGGCCAAACAGGTTACATTACCTACACATTCACAAAATAAAAAAAAATAAATATTTCTATTTAAAGGCCTGATTTTTCAGGCCTTTTTTTATAAGCGGAATTTGCAGATGAGATGGAAAAAGTAACTTGCAAAAAAAATTAAATGAAAAAAGCGGGTATTCTTGGCGGTGGGCAATTAGGAAGAATGTTATTACAATCTGCAGCTAACTATCCTGTAGAGACTTTTGTATTGGAAAAGGATGACAATTGCCCGGCAGCTCATTTATGTAATCACTTTACAAGAGGAGATATTACTAACTATGATGACGTTTACCGCTTTGGTCAGGGGCTGGATGTACTTACAATTGAGATCGAATCTGTAAATACTGATGCACTTAAAAAATTGGAATCAGAGGGTGTGAAAGTTTATCCAAATGCGGCAGCGCTCGAAATAATTAAGAACAAGATTGCCCAAAAAGAATTTTACCTCAGCAATAGTATTCCCAGCTCAAAATTTATCATCACGCAAAATCAGAACGAAGTCAGAAGTAACACATCCTTTTTACCAGCTGTTCATAAATTAGCACTGGGAGGGTATGATGGCAAAGGCGTTCAGATTCTCAGGAATGAAAGTGAGGTGGGTGATGCATTTGATGAACCCGCCATATTGGAGAAAATGGTAGATATCAGAAAAGAATTGGCCATCATAATCGGGATTAATGACAAAGGAGAAACGGCCATTTTTCCTGCAGTTGAAATGATGTTTAATCACCAATTAAATCTGCTTGAATACCAGCTAAGCCCTGCGGCAGTTTTGCAAAATACTTTATGGAAGGCAGAAGCCATCGCATTAGCGGTAGTGAAAAATCTTAAAAGCGCCGGTATATTTGCCGTCGAGCTGTTTGTAGATATGGAGGATAACGTATTGGTAAATGAAACTGCGCCGAGAGTACATAACAGCGGTCATCATACCATAGAAGCTAATTTTTCATCCCAGTTTGATATGCTTTGGAGAATTATGCTGGATTATCCGTTAGGAAATACAAAACCCATTATCAATTCAGCCATTGTAAATATTATAGGGGAAGATGGATATAGTGGGGAAGCAGTTTACGAAGGATTGGATGAAGTACTAAAGATTGATAGCGCTTTTGTTCATATTTACGGCAAAAAAGAAACGAGGCCAGGTAGAAAAATGGGACATGTGACCATCTTGAATAATGAAAGGCAACACTTGATTCATGTCGCAAATGCCATAAAAAAGTCTTTGAAAGTTATTACTGTTGAATAAATTAATTTAAAAAAATGGAATCGACACAGGGTAATTATTTTTAAGTAATTCATATTCACCTTCTTTTCGAATGAATAATACGAATACCAGCGATAAACCCGGATCTAAATGAATAAAAAATGAAGTATTTGAAACAGTTTATTGCAATCTTTATGGTGATGCTATTTATTTCCTGCGGCAGTAAAACTGAAAAGATTGATGGCACTAAGTCCAGAGGCCCTTCACAAAATATGGCTGTACAAGCTGAGGCATATATCGTGACTTCTTCTCAGCTTAATGCCAGTGTATTAGTTGCCGGTACTTTACTGCCTTATGAACAGACGGAAATCCACCCTGAAGTAGCAGGCAAAGTAATTCAATTATCGATAAAAGAAGGCGCTTTTGTAAGAAGAGGAACACTGCTTGTCAAAATGTTTGACGGAGATTTAAGAGCACAGTTAAACAAACTAAATATTCAATTAAAAATCGCAGAAAAAACCCGCGATCGCCAGAATGAATTATTGAAAATAGGTGGTATTAGCCAGCAGGATTTTGACCTCACATTTTTGAATGTTAGCACGATCAGGGCTGATATGGAAATATTAAATGCAGCCATCAACAAAACAGTTATACGCGCACCATTTGATGGCAAACTTGGTTTTAAAAACATAAGCATGGGCGCTTACATTACGCCTCTTACCATTATAACAACCATAAGCCAGGTGGGTAAATTAAAACTAGAGTTTAGTGTTCCTGAAAAATATACGAACAAAGTAAAATTGGGCAGTTTTATCCAATTTTCAACTGCTGTTTCGGATAAAAAATATACCGCAAAAATTATTGCAACAGAGCCTGGAATCACGCTTGATAGCAGAAGTTTGAAAGTACTGGCCCTCGTTGAAAATATAGATAAAAATATTACCCCGGGTGGCTTTGCCAACATTAATTTTGATATAGGCGATAATGCCAATGCCATTATGTTACCTACGCAGGCCATCATTCCCAAAGCAAGAGACAAAGAGATCATTGTATATAAAGATGGTTTGGCCAATTTTGTAACTGTTGTTACAGGTATCAGGGATTCTTCTAAAGTAGAAATACTTTCCGGGGTTGCCGTTGGTGACACAGTAATTACCACCGGGTTATTATCAATTAAACCCCAATCAAAAATCGAAATTTCTTCTTATAAAAAGTAAAGTTATCAGTGAATATTTCCCTTACAAGTTTACGCCGCCCTGTTTTTGCTGTTGTCATGAATCTCGTGATAGTACTGTTTGGTGTCATAGGGTTTAATTTTTTAGGAGTTAGGGATTATCCGGCCATTGACCCCCCAAACATTTCTGTAAGTACTTCCTACTCGGGAGCTAATTCAGACATTATTGAATCCCAGATTACTGAGCCCCTGGAGAAAGCCATCAATGGAATTGCAGGCGTTAAAAATATTACTTCTTCAAGCAACCAGGGAAGAAGTAACATTAACGTTGAATTTGAACTAAGTGTGGACCTTGAAGCCGCAGCAAATGATGTAAGAGACAAAGTTTCCCAGGCAACTAGAAGCCTTCCGCAGGATGTGGATGCCCCACCTGTTGTATCTAAAGCGGATGCAAGCGCCCAGCCGATTCTTGCGATGACTGTGCAAAGTAATACAAGAAATCTTCTTCAAATAACTGAATACGCTAACAACAATATTCTTGAAAGACTGCAAACGATTCCCGGCGTAAGTTCTGTAACTATTTGGGGAGAAAAAAGATATGCCATGCGTATCTGGTTCAAACCTGATAAACTAAATGCCCTGGGGTTGACTCCTGAAGATGTACAGCAAGCATTACAAACGCAAAGTGTAGAATTACCCGCAGGGAAAATATCCGGGGATGAAACGGAGCTTTCGGTAAGGACGTTTGGAAGATTATATACAGAGGAAGATTTTAGTAATCTTTTTATAAAAAACGTAAATGGCGTAAATATTCGATTAGGTGATATTGCCGATGTTGTTCTCGGCCCGGAAAGTGTAGAATCTGTATTGAAGGAAAGTGGCGTTCCAATGATCATGTTGGCGGTGATACCGCAACCCGGTTCCAATTATGTATCGATTGCTGATGAATTCTACAAGCGGTTAGGAGACTTAAAAAAGGATCTTCCTGCAGACTTCAAACTAGATGTAGGTATGGATCAGACGAAATTTATCAAAAGATCTATCAGCGAAGTAGAAGAAACACTGTTGATCGCACTTTCTTTGGTAATCCTTATCATTTATTTATTCTTTCGGGATTGGATAATTGCACTTCGCCCTTTGCTCGATATTCCTGTTTCCCTAATTGGGGCTTTTTTCATCATGTATATTTTTGGTTTTACCATCAATGTACTTACGCTTTTAG
>JBDTEF010000254.1:0-16179 GCA_039922615.1 Ginsengibacter sp. | reverse complement strand
CAGAATTTGTACCAACACTCAAGCATTCTTATGGCATATTTGCAGCAGGCCGCGACGATAATAAGGGAAAATATTCTGCCCGTTGCCAGTTTTATATTGTCGTTAATAAAAATGGTCTTCCAAGATTAGATGGCGATTATACGGTGTATGGAAAAGTAATTAAGGGAATGGATGTGGCGGAGAAAATTGCACATGTAGCCAAAGACAATACGGATACACCTTTGGTTCCTGTTAAGATCGATATTAGTATTATCAGAATGAAAACAAAACAACTTAAAAAAATGGGTGTTGAGATTCCTGCGATTAAAAAGTAATAAGAAGTCAATATTCTTGACAGTACGGGTTGAATTATTTATGCTAATAAGGAAGTAAAAGCCAGTTAATTTATTGCATGATACGAAAGAATTAAACTTTCATGAAAGTTCGATTACAATTAATTCTGATACAATAATATTTAAATAATGAGATCGACAATATTAAGTTCTTGCCGAATCGTAATAGGTAATTCGTAATTTTTAATTCAACATTCCTCACTCATCATTCATTATTACTTATTTCACGCTTCTCCCCTTCCATTTGTATTGACCAAATTTTCCCAACCAACCTGCAATAATTGTATACAAAATATGAAACGGCTGTGCCGGAATGAAGCACCACAATAGCTTCTTCCGATCAAAGAATTTTGCCACCGGGAAAAGGAAGATCAATTCTATCATTATTTTAAGTGCGAGCGCAATGAGGAATAAATAAAATATTTTTAATGCAAAAAAAGAAAAAATTCCCAAAACAAACAGCCATACATTTAACAAATAAACCAATATTAAAACAGAAGTAATTTTCTTATCTGAATATTTATCGGACTTACTCGCCCAGCGGATACGTTGATTGATAAATTTATTGAAAGTTGGTTCTGCATTGGTTTTTACAATGGCATCCCTGGATTTTAAAAACCCTACCTGATTGGGAAAGCGCTTTTGTATTTTATTCATCAGCAGCATATCATCTCCACTCGCTATATTATCAATTCCTTCAAAACCATTTACTTCCTCAAAGGCTTTTTTGGTATATGCAAGATTGGCGCCATTACACATATTGTGCATTTTATGCGAAACAGCAGCACCGGTAATTCCCTGTAAAGTCATAAAGTCAAGTGATTGGAAAATGATCAATAACCTTTTACCAAAAGAATCCTGTGAACCCGCCTTCGAAAAAACTACCGGAGCTGCAATAAACACTGCATTATTTTTTTTGTAATAATTCACAATGGTTTCTACCCATTTAGGAGGGACTGTGCAGTCTGCGTCAGTAGTGATAATTAGTTCACCTTTCGCAAATGTCAATGCTGTTTCAATACATTTCTTTTTGTAAGAATTCAAGCGCTTATTCCCGGTAAATTCATCCAGGTTAATTAAGTGTATATTCCCGTTGGAAAAAGATTTGATAACTCCTGCAGTATTATCTGTTGAATGATCATTGACAATAATTAGTTCAAATTTATCCACTGGATAAGTTTGACCATTGATCGATTGAATACAATGAGCAATGTTATTTTCTTCGTTTCTCGCAGCAATGATGATGGAAATAAAAGGCAAAGGCTCCCGGGCAGAAAATTTTGGTCCGATATAAACCGGTAGCGTATTCCAACACCTACTGTAATATAAGATCAGCAGTAAATAAGGGAGTAAAAGAAGAAAAGTGATGACAAAAAACAACATACTGCAAATATTAAACATTAATTGCCACCCGACATTCATTTAGAGAAAATTCAACAATAAATATTCTTTTCTTACAGATTTTCAATGATGATTTTTTTTATGTTTTCAATTGTAGAAGTCTCCTAAAAACTTTACTTATTTTTTCCAGGCAGCAGGTAGAAAATTATGGCTTCTAATTTGCAAAGAACAATACCATAAACAGTTTCATGAATTCAGTTTTTGAAAAGACAACCAAAGCTCTCCAACATAATTTAGTAATAAAGACCGGAAAATCAATTTGATCTATGAAAGTTTCTAACCGTCCCCCTACGTTGAGAATGATTACGAAATTGAGGGAATGCCTTGAAAAAGGTAACAAAGAACCCTTTTTGGCCGAAAATATGAAATCCTCCCTTCCCGGCTTATACAAGCGTGGCCTGGTAGAAACAAGGATGGAACTTGTACACGATAAGAAACTTTTGTGTATATATGTAAGTGATTTGGGGAAAAAGTTTCTTGTGGATGAAAGCCAGAATTAAGTTTCCCGGCATATTCCTTTTTCATTACACTTAGGTTTGCTAAATTTGCAGGCCTTAAAAGAAAATTATTTCTTTAAGGTATCACATACCATTTAATTACTGATTATATGTTTGATTCTTTAAGTGACCGCTTAGATTCCGCGTTTAAAAATCTAAAAGGACAAGGCAGAATTACCGAACTCAATGTAGCTTCTACTATAAAGGACATTAGAAGAGCGCTGGTAGATGCTGACGTCAATTATAAAATAGCCAAGGAATTTACAGATTCTATCAAAGACAAAGCGAGTGGCGAAAAGGTAATCAATGCCGTAAGCCCCGGACAGTTGATGGTAAAAATCGTGAAGGATGAATTGACTGAATTGATGGGTGGCGTGGAAACTGACCTCGATCTAAGTGGAAATCCTGCGATTATTTTAATTGCTGGTCTCCAGGGAAGTGGTAAAACTACCTTCAGTGCAAAACTGGCCAATTACCTGAAAACTAAAAAAGGAAAATCCGTGTTGCTCGTTGGAGGTGACGTGTACAGGCCTGCAGCCATAGAGCAGTTGAAGGTGCTCGGAGAACAGATCAAGGTAGATGTCTACAGCGAGCCGGAAAATAAGGATGTTGTTGCCATTGCAAAAAACGCTTTGCTTGAAGCAAAATCTAAAAATAAAAATGTAGTAATAATAGATACTGCTGGCCGTCTTGCCATAGATGAGGTGATGATGAATGAGGTGTCCAATGTAAAGAAGGCGCTAAACCCAAAAGAAATACTTTTTGTAGTAGATAGTATGACAGGCCAGGATGCCGTGAACACTGCAGCTGCATTCAATCAGCGCCTTGATTATACCGGTGTTGTATTGACGAAACTAGATGGAGATACACGTGGTGGTGCGGCTATTTCTATTAAATACACAGTAAATAAACCGATCAAATTTGTAAGTAGCGGCGAAAAGATGGATACGTTGGATGTGTTTTATCCTGAAAGGATGGCACAGCGAATTTTGGGAATGGGCGATATTGTAAGTTTGGTAGAAAAAGCGCAGGAACAATTTGATGAAGTACAGGCTGCACGGTTGGAGAAGAAGATCAGAAAAAATCAGTTTGATTTCGAAGATTTTAAAACACAACTTGGCCAAATAAAAAAGATGGGAAATCTCAAAGATTTGATGGCAATGATTCCCGGAGTAGGCAAACAGATAAAGGATATTGATATTGACGATGATGCATTTAAAGGAATAGAGGCTATGATCAATTCAATGACAATAGAAGAGCGTCGTAATCCTGACCTGATCAATGGTAGCAGGAAAAACAGGATTGCCAAAGGAAGTGGAAAAGACATTGCGGAACTGAATCAATTTATCAAGCAATTTGACCAGATGAAAAGCATGATGAAGATGATGAATAAAATGCCAATGGGAAAGATGGCAGGTTTGGGCAAAAGATAAATTTTCGCCATTTTCAATCCAATAAGGAAACGTAAAAAGATATGTAGTAAATTGAATAAGAAATATTTACCTCAATTTTTATTTTATTTATTGTATAATTAAAAAAGTGGCATTATCTTCGCGTTCCTTTTAGAAACCCTATTTAATAATCACCAAGAAAAATTTCTATTTTTTATGGCTGTAAAAATGAGATTGCAACGACATGGTTCAAAGAAAAGACCATTTTACTTTATAGTAGTTGCAGATTCACGGAGTCCCCGTGATGGAAAATTTATTCAAAAGTTAGGAACTTACAATCCTTTAACTGTACCGGCAACAATTCAGATTGATCGCCAAAAAGCATTGGAGTGGCTCCATAATGGCGCACAACCAACTGATACTGTTCGTCGTATTTTAAGCTTCAAAGGTGTATTATACCTAAAGCATCTACTACGCGGTGTTTCACTTAATTTATTTGATGAAGCTGCTGCAATGGAGAAATTCACGCAATGGACTTCAGAGCATGAATCAGAATTTACAAAACGCCAGGATACGCACCAGAAAGCAAAAGTAGCAAGCCGCCCTGTGTTTGTAAAGAAAGAAGAAATCGTAAAAGAAGTTTCTGCTGAAGATAGTAACGAAGATGCAACACCTACACAGGATGATGCAACAGAAGATACCTCAGCCGAGAGCGAAACTTCAGTTGTTTCTGAAACTTCAACAGAAAATGAATCATCTGATGAGAACAAATCTGCTGAATAATTAATTTTATAAAATTGCTTTAAAAGCTGCCCTGGAAATGGGGCGGCTTTTTTTATTTCCGGAAAGATATAAAGCAAATTCTTTCACAAAAGAAGATTAAAAAAATAAACAGATAACGTCATGGCATTAATGTTGGAGAATAATGCTAAATTTTATATGAAACCAAAAAAATTAATTGCTCTTTTTATAAGTGTACTTTTTCTAAGTTCATTTGTTACACAAGCACAGGATAAGCAAATCGAAAAAATAGAATCTTCCACTAAAGTATTGGAAGATTTTGGATCGATGAAAGAAAGTATTCCTTCAGAACTATTGAAAGTTACGCAGGGAATTATTATCGTTCCTAAATTAATAAATGCGGGATTCGTACTAGCCGGTAAAAGAGGAAAAGGCATTGCGATGGTAAAGCTGGAAAATGGTACATGGAGTAACCCGGTATTTATCACTATTACCGGCGGAAGTTTAGGGTTCCAGGCTGGAATACAATCAGTAGATTTGGTGCTTATTTTTAAGAGCGCAAGCACGCTACTTGATATTGGAAAAGGAAGTTTTACTTTAGGTGGCGACATTTCGGTTACAGCAGGACCTGTTGGCCGTAATTCCAGTGCAAGCACAGATTATAAGATGGAGGCCGAGGTATATTCCTATTCAAGAAGTAAGGGTCTGTTTGCAGGAATAAGTATCAGTGGATCTGCTATAGATATTGATTCAAAGTACAATGAAGCTTTCTATGGTAATGAGACGGATGCAAAGGAAATATTTGATGCTGTGAAAGTACAGTCTGCGCCGGTGAAAGCATTAAAAACTGAGTTGAAAAAATTGTATCAATAAAATTTGTTTAAAAAAAATTCTCAAAAAAGGTCGTAAAAAAATTTGCGGCCTTTTTTGTGCTTTACCATTTTCAATTCTGGCCAAATGATTATAATAAAAATAAATTCAAATAATTAATATGTTTTCTTCAGTTTTATTGGTATTTATTTTCATGTATCTTAGCCTATTATTAACAACAAAATATATTTTATGAAAAAGTTTTTACTCTCTTTATTTACTCTCTTTTTTGCACTCTCCTTTCAGAAGGCTGAGAGTCAGTTATTGTACAGCAACACGATGGGTACAGGTTTTAGTTACGCTGCCGGAAAAGGATCAAAAGGTACTCCCGTTATACTATTTGACGATGTACTTATTCCCAATGGAAGCATCCCTGAAACAGATTCTATGAGTGTAACAAAATTGAAAATAACCATCGTTAGATATGGAGCAACTCCTGCCTCGGTTATGAAAATTTACGCTACTCCTTTTGACCCTGCCACAAAATCTTATGATAGCTTTCCGGCGGTTCCTCCCACTTATTTAGGAACATATAACATGCCGGCTAATCCCGGAGGTGCTGTGAGAACTACCGTAAATGTTGGTGATTCTGTAAATTCTATTTTTAACTTTAAAGTGAATAATGACCAGGTATATACTGGCTTTAATACTATTTTTGTTGGCGTAAGTTTTTCAGATACCACAGCAGGATGGGAATTATCAAATGGCCCCGATGACAATGATAATGTTATGTGGTTTTATGATGTGGATAATGTAAAAAAACCACGTACTGCATCCTACTTTGGCGCTGGCCCAACCGATCCTTTAGCCACTTATCGCATGCAGGTTTTTGGTAAAGCAAAAGCAACCGCTACACCTGTCGTACTTACTAACTTTGATGTTCAAACAGTAAACAGTTCGAATGTATTGGCATGGAGCACTTCACAGGAAAGTAATTCTAATTATTACTCTGTGGAACATAGCACAGACGGAAACAATTTTGAAGCAATCGGCCAGGTAGCTGCGGCAGGAAACACCTCTAACGTAAGTAACTATTCCTTTACAGATGATAACCCGGCAGCAGGCATCAATTACTATCGTTTGAGAATGGTAGATCTAGATAATTCTGTGAAATATTCAGCAATTAAGTCTGTAAAAAATGCGGCAACTACTATGTCATTTAGCGCATATCCAAATCCAGCAGTAGAGACGCTTAATTTAGTAATTCCTTCTTTGAAATCTGATAGAGCGACTTTATCTGTTACCAATGTATCAGGACAAGTAGTATTGAAAGATGAAATCAGTGTAACTACCGGAAATAATAAGGTACCTGTTAAAGTGAGCAATCTCGCTACAGGAACTTATATCATAAAAGTTCAGTTAGGAACGCAAAGTTTTATAAAGAAATTTAATAAACTTTAAGATATCAATATTTTGAAAAGGGAAGCTTTCTGAAAAGGAAGCTTCCCTTTTTTTGTAAGATGGTACAAGGTATCATGATAAAGCATTGTTTCAGCGATTTTATGAAGAGTGGTTTTTCCGGAATGGAAGACTTCATTATTTAAAAAAACATATATCTTCATTCGCAAAGAAAATTTAATCAGATGAGCGTATTCAATTATTTCAAAAAATCTTTTCTAAGAAAAAAGGCCAGGCGTTTTACCAGGGAATATCCATTTAAAATAGATTCATTTCAACTAAAGGATGAAGGAAAGATAGCATTTGCCAATTGGGAAAACCCTTTGGTACAGCCAATCATATTGAACCAATCAATGGTAGATTTTTTTAAAAAATTTATAAAGAAAGGAGATTTGGTGATTGACATCGGTGCTAATATCGGAGATACTACTGTACCCATGGCCCTGGCTGCCGGTGGTAAGGGCACCACACTAGGATTTGACCCCAATCCTTATGTATTTAAAATTTTAGAAAAAAATGCTTCGCTAAATGGCGACAAACAAAATATAGTACCACTTTTAAAAGCCATTTCTGTAGCAGAAGATGAGTTTTTTTACATTTCATCTGAAGCATCTTTTGCCAACGGTGCTATTTCAACAACAAAAGAAAGCATTCATGGAAAATTTATTCATCCCGATAAAATTAAAGGAATCAATCTGCTCCAATTTTTAGAGAATAAATATCCTCAAAAGCTTTCGCAACTTTCTTTCATAAAAATAGATACAGAAGGCTATGATAAAGAAATTCTAAAATCTATTGGTGATTTAATTGAAAAATATAAGCCGGTTATCGTTGCTGAAAGTTTTGGAGATAGTTCCCGTGCCGAAAAAATAGAATTATATGAAGTAATCAAAAGGCATGGCTATGATATATTCTATTTTGAAGATTTTGATATCAATGCAGAAATTGTAGAAATTAATAACAAGGAGGAAATTGCCAAATGGGAAAATACCATCAATATCTATGCAGTACCAACCGGTAAAAATTAGTTTGGATTAAAATGAAAACTACTTATTTCCCTGAGAACTTTTATTTGGCGTAATGTGGACTGGTGGCTTATTGTAAATAAATATTGCCTGTGATTATTTGGTATTAGCCGGGTAAACCAAGTCGAAATGAAACCGGTTAAAATAGTACGCTGACATACAAAATAATGAAAATATAAATTCTTCAGCCCGAATGATTATCGCCAATTTTTGTAATAAGACTGGCAATCTATAAATGATTGCTCCCAACACAAGAGAAAAGTCAAAATATGGAATTGATAATTATTTGCCCGCAAAAAAATAAATTGATGAATCGTACTAATCAACCATAATAAAGAATTTCCTATTAAAAATGCATTTCCCAATTTGGTCGAAACCAATTCTGCCGGAAAACCAAAGCAAATAAATGATACAAGAAAGAAATAATATTACCTGGTATTTAAAATTTGCATTACGTCTTGTTGCCAAAACTTAATTGCTTCCATTTAATTTTCCATTCAAAAATTTGCCAAAAAGCCAAGTTGAAATAAGGTAAAAGCTAATCTACATACTTTACCCAAATAAATTATTATTGTCATTTTATTCTTAAAAAAATTACACCAAATACATCTGTTTTGGCTGAAAGAAACTTAGTGAAAGAGCCTTTATTTAAAACGGATACAATATAAATTTTCACCCTTTCTATGGAACATTCAAAATTAAAATTGAAGAATTCCAGCCAGTGATTATATAACCCCGGATCATTCCCAAAGCATATCTAAAGAAATGGATGCCATCCTCAAAATGCAATAAATGACATTATATTTTTTCCGGGTTTGATTTGACAATTTTATTTCAATTCGTTATAACTCAATACCAATAGTCATCTTATCCTTGAAATTTATTTTTCATCGATTTATTTTTTACTGCTTTTCAAAAGACGTTTGCAAAATAATCTACCAATAGTTTGTATCCTTTTGTATAAACTTTCATTCTAATTAATTGAATGATCACTTGATTCACATTCAGATATATTTCTGACAGTTAATTATAAAACGAAAGTTATGCACTTACAAAAATTCTTGCTCAAAAACAAAAAGCAAACGTTGGTGTTATTGTTCCTGGTATCTTCTGTGGTATTAACCCATTGTACCAAAACAAACGATCCAAATCCAGAAAACCCCGATCTGATCGCGCAGGGAAAACAGATCTATCGTTTCGACACTTTTGGAGATGAAGATTTCTGGAGCAACACGTTACACATTGATAAAGCAATTGCCGGCGCTGCCAACGGAGGCTTTGGTACGGGCGTAAGTCCCAATACTGCCTTAGCAGTCGGTTTAAAAGTTGATGCGGAAGCTTTACCCCAATCCGTTGTAGATGGCATTAAATCAGGCGCAATCAGTCTTGATGATCCGGCATCAACGCTCGCATTATTAAAACTCAATGCAGTAGTAGGTTTAAAAGGTAATTTTAGTACCGATGGAGCACTTCAATCCGTTGGTATCACCTGTGCTTCCTGCCATTCTACGGTAGATAATTCTTTTGCTCCCGGAATAGGAAAAAGACTGGATGGCTGGCCAAACCGAGACCTCAATGTTGGCGCCATTATAGCGCTCACAGATAATGCAAAACCGCTTGCAGATCAATTGCACGTAGATGAAGCTACTTTACGGTTTGTACTCAACAATTGGGGACCAGGTCATTATAATGCAGTTTTAAATATGGACGGTAAGGCATTGCGCCCTGATGGTACAGTTGCCACCAATTTAATCCCGGCCGCTTTCGGTCTCAAAGACATTACCCTGACTACTTATACAGGCTGGGGAGATATCAGTTATTGGAACGCATATGTCGGTACTACACAAATGCATGGAAAAGGCACATTAATAGACCCGCGCCTGAATGACCCGATAAAATATCCAATTGCAGTGGAAAATAATTTTTATAATGTAACGCATAATCCGGATCTTTTAACTTCGAAGCTGCCAGCCTTAAAAGCATATCAGCATTCCATTTCAGCACCAAAACCTGATCCCGGAACCTATAATGCAGTAGCAGCAGCACGCGGGAAAGTTATATTTACAGCAAAAGCAAAATGCGCCAGCTGCCATGCACAACCATTGTTGGCTGACAATAAATTACATACGCCTGAAGAAATGGGAATTGATGATTTTGATGCAAAAAGATCGCCTACAGGAAAATACAGAACTACACCTTTGGGCGGGTTATTTACCAGGGCCAAAGGTGGCTATTACCATGACGGAAGATTTGCAACGCTGAATGCGGTGGTGGAACACTACAATACCCTCCTACAGACATCTTTAACTACCAATGAAAAAAATGATCTGGTTGAATATTTAAAATCTCTTTAATAGTGGATTAGTTGTAATTGAAAAAGGGTTAAGTAAAATACTGAAAGTAAATTACTTAGCCCTTTTAATATGTCCATTTCTTATACTCTGTTTAGAGACAATAATTTTACCAGCACAATAATTTTCAATTTTTCAAAAACGAAATGCGTTATTAATGATGTAGTATAAAAGAATTTGATCCTGGCTCAAATTCTTACTGCCGATTAATTTTCAATGGCAGGCAATATTATTTTTTTATGTAATCAACTTTTGAGGGCGATGATAATAAATAATGAATATTTTGTAATGAATAATGTAATCGGAAATTCTTCTCAAATAAGATTAGAACTGAATAGAAATATTGGTAGTTAAAGGACTAATGATACGATTAACCACTTATTTTTCAGGACATGAAATAAAAGTCTTGAAAACAGCCTTTATGAGTGGGGAAAGAAAGAATGAGATAAAAAATGTTTACTGCCAGACTGGAGAAGAGAAATATGGGAATAAAATAATATAATATTATCTGAGGCCTTCCATTTTCGCATGCCGAAACATAAGAACATTTCCTCAATTACAAAATTCCATTCTTCCTCAATATGCCTCTTTCACAATCTTTTCTTCAGCAATATTTAATTCCGCCAGTTGTTTCAAAACCGCATCCATCATTGGTGGTGGGCCGCACAGGTAAAATCTGGTATCCGCATTTTCAATGTGGGATTTAATTAATTCTTTCGTAATATACCCATGTTCAAAACCATTTCCCTCTTCTTCTGACAATACATTGATAAAATTATTACCTAATAGCTGATCAAAAAATGCTTTGTTGATAATATCTCCTGAAGTTTTATTGGCAAAAATTAATTTATTATTTCCCAGTAAATGGTTTTTTTCAAGATGTTTCATAATGGCAATAAAAGGAGTAATACCAGCGCCACCTGCAATAAATATCCCTTCACCATTGTATTGAATGTCACCAAATACTTCACCAATTTCAAGAGTATCATCCTTGTGCAATTTAGCTATTTGGTCAGTTACACCTTTGTGTTCGGGATAAGTCTTGATAAAGAATTCAAGATGATCATCTGAGGGTAAAGATGTAAAAGTGAAAGGCCGCAATTCCTTTTCCCAACCTGCCAGGGTCAATGATACATCCACGGCCTGGCCGGCTAAAAAAGAAAAACCTGCCGGCTTTTCTGCTTTAATATGCATCACATCATGTGTGGCATTTTCTATCGATAAAATTTTTACCTGGCTCATACTTATTTTTCTATTTATTTATTTTGCAAAGATTCTTTATTGCCGCAATTGCCATCAATTTAAATATTTTTCATCACATGCTCCGTGATCCTGTCGCAGCGGCTAAACCCAAATTCAAATACATTTTTTTCATTTGAAATTTCAAACAGTTTATCCTTTAGCATATCTTTTGCGCGATATAATCGCACTTTCACATTAGAAACGGTCAAATCCATAATTTCAGCAATTTCCTTCATACTCATTTCTTCTACTTCTCTAAAAACATAGACAGCTCTGTATTTGGTATCTAATTGGTCTATGGCCTTTTCCAGCAATTGTTTTGCTTCGTTGCGTATCATTTTTGCCTGGGGATTTAATTGATTGTCATCCGGAATTTCCATAATTAGATTCCTTGTATTTTCTGATTGCAGATCCAAATAATGCATTTTTTCTTTTTCTTTTAAACGTGCCAGCGATTCGTTGATTGCTATACGAATAAGCCATGTAGAAAAAGTGGATTCTAATTTAAACTGGTACAGTTTTACAAAGGCTTTGATGTAACTATTCTGCATGATATCCTCTATCTCAGCCTCATCTTTTAAATAGCTTCTTACAGCACGATACAATTTTTGATTATTTCTTCTTACCAAAATTTCGTACAACTCTTTTTCCCCGCCAAGTATCCGCTGTATCACTTCGGTCTCATCGATCTTGTGATTATTAAAGTCATTTAAATTAAAAGCTACCATTTTATTCCTTTTTCTATTTAGAGGAATAAAGAAATTAAAAGTTACAAAATTTTGTATCCTTTTTTTTAATCGATCATCCAAAGACTTACAGGCAAAGCAAGCCGACGTTATTTCCTGATTTTCTATTCAATTTTACAATAATTCAAATTGAAAATAGTGAAGTAAACATAAGGACGGGCAATCAGGTTTTGCCATCACTCATTTCCTTTTGCACAAGACTTACACCAGAGGGATAATTACCTGGTTCATTAGCAGGAAATTTTTCCAACTAAAGTTTGATCATTAATTGTATTATTGCTATCAATACTTTTTAAATTTAATACTACCTATATGAATAAGCACTTTATTCGTTTGATTTCACAGTCATTATTTATTTTAATTATCTTATTACCATCCTGTAAAAAAGATACGATATTATCAAAACAAGAAATTGCAGTGTCAGATAATTTTGCTGCATCATTTTATAGGATTCACAGTGCTGTCAAGAAACTTGATTCTTTAAGTGGTAATTTGAATAATTACGAAATTGCTTTTTGGTTAAGTGACGGAACTGACTCCTTAACAGCCCTGCAACTTACTACAGATATCAATCTAAATAGCCAGGTTTCAATAGGAGGTCAAATAACTGTTCAGAAAGTCAAACTTAAAAAAGGGAGTTATGTAACACGGACATTTGTACAATTGAAAGGACCTGTTTCCGTTGCCGGGAAGGGAACAACTCCTTCAACTTACCAGGGGAAAAGAATGTATTATGATGGTGTTACTTTTGAGAAAACCTACCAGCTTGAACCCATTCATGTCTCAGGAAAAACTTTTAAAGATGCTGTCGACAACAACTTTATTCCATGGGGTGTCAATTATACAAATACCAATGAACTGCGATTGATGGATGATAATTGGAATGATCCTGTAACCTGGGAAATTATTAAACAGGATTTTAGAGAAATGAAAGCCTTGGGCGTAAATGTCATTCGTATCCATTTGCAGTATAACCGTTTTATGGTAAATGCTACAACGCCCAACCAGCAAGCACTTTCTCGGTTGAAGGACCTGATTATATTTGCCGGCACTTATGGTTTATACCTTGATATTACCGGTTTGGGATGTTACATAAAAGAAGATGTGCCATCATGGTATACTATGATGAGTGAAAAAAATCGCTGGGCCACGCAGGCTGTTTTTTGGAAAGCAATAGCTGGTGTAGGAAAACAATACAATAATATATTTGCTTACAACCTGATGAATGAACCGGTAACTCCCTCTAAAACCACGACTGAGTGGCTGCCAGGTGAACCATACGGCGGATATTATTTTGTTCAAAATATAACCCGTACACCCGGTAAAAGAACATGGCAAACAGTTACACGTAGTTGGATACAGACTTTAAAAAACGCCATCCGGAAAGAAGATGACCACACGCCTGTTACCGTGGGTTTTATTGCCTTAGGAAATGTTGCTCAATTCAATGATCTGCTGGATTATAATAGTGCTCATTTATACCCTGAAGATGGAAAAATGAATGAGGCCCTGAACTTTGTAAATAACAACCAAACGGCGAAGCCACTTGTCATAGAAGAAACCAGTTGGTTTGCAGGATTTGACAATATGAAAAGTTTCATCAATACCACACAAAGTCAAAATCTAACGCAGGGATATTTATCGCACTACGGTGGTGAAACCATTGATCAATTAAAGCAGAATGGAGATTTAGGATCGGCCATCCAGGCAGATTGGTATAAATTATTTTGTTTCGAGCTGAATCCAAATTATAATAAACCTTTAAATTATAATGAGAATTTATTGAGGTTTTAATAAATGAGATTTGAAAAATAAGTCTCACTTTACTCTTCATCCTTCTTATTATCATTTTTCTTTCTTTATTTCTATTTTTTTTCTCAAAAAAATATTTCCATTTGAAAATGATTACCTCTCAATTAATTGACATCACATTCCTATTTCTGATCTACGCATTGAAACAGATCGCAAAAATTTTTAAGGAAATCTAAGCTGAAAAAATAAAAATGATAAGATTAAAACGGACCAATGCAAGTGATGCAGATTTTCAGGATTTGGTAAAAGAACTGGACATTGATTTAAGTATCAGGGATGGAGATGAACATTTATTTTACAGTCAATTCAGCAAAATTGATATGATAAAATATGTAGTAATTGCTTATGATGAAAACAAGCCTGTTGGCTGCGGTGCTATAAAACAATATGATGAAACTACTGTTGAAATAAAACGAATGTATGTGACATCAGGAAAACGTGGGAAAGGGATAGCCTCAATGATATTAGAGGAATTGGAAAGATGGAGCAGGGAACTGGGTTTTGAGCAATGCATTTTAGAAACAGGAATAAATCAGCCGGAAGCATCACGACTTTATGAAAAGAAGAGTTATCATATAATTTCTAATTATGCACAATATGAAAATATTGCAAACAGTATTTGTTTTGGAAAAAAATTATAGTAGTTGATGATAAAATGTTCCAGGTGCACGATCCATATTCACTTTCAATAATCGCTGTCATCGTCTTGTTAGAGGGTCTTTCTTAAGTTCCAGTCCTTTGTCAGTTCATTAGCAATGTTGCTAAAAATATCTCTTTATGAGTTCATAATTTTCAAACAAGGATTAGTGAAGAACAGTCACAGGTCTAGCCAACGCACGTATCCTTTGCTACCAGACTTGCGCAAGACCAGAAGTGTTACATGCCTATAACAAATGGGAGTCAAAGAATTTGAAATTTTATCTTAGCTTACATTAAGCAGATAGTTTAAAGAACTTTTTATTTTCAAATACAGTAATACTATGCAAACTTCTGACGAGGATGCGCGCAACTTCAAAGAGTTACAAAAAAAATTTGTGGAACAATATGAATCTTTTTTTCCAGATAGGTTTGCAAAGAAGGCGGTAGTTATTATTCCAAGTCTTTCCCTGGATCCTGAGATACTTTCAAAAATTGATGGCGTCAATTTTTACGAAGAAAGAATGCTGTGTATGCTGATGTTGCTGAGAATGCCTAATACACATGTGGTATACGTTACAAGCATGCCTGTTCACAATATCATCATGGATTATTACCTGCACCTGCTCCCGGGCATTACAAGTTATCATGCACGCCAGCGATTGAAAACCCTTGCCTGCTTTGACTCCTCATCAAAATCGCTTACCCAAAAAATCCTCGAACGGCCCAGGCTCATAGAACGCATTCGCCATAGCATTCCACATGGTTTTACTGCACACATGGTTTGCTTCAATGTTACGGAGGCAGAACGGTCCCTGGCATTAGAACTGAATATTCCCATCTACGGGTGTGATCCGGACTTACTCTTCATGGGTACGAAAAGCTATAGCCGAAAAATCTTTAAAGAATGCAAGATCAATACTCCACCAGGATTTGAAGATTTAAAAACTGAAGAGGATGTGATCCGGTCGTTATCTAAATTAAAGACAAATTTTCCTGCACTTAAAAAGGCAGTTATAAAATTAAACGATGGCTTTTCTGGTGATGGCAATGCAATGTTTTCTTTTGAAAATGCACCAGTAAATAGTGAGCTTGAAAGTTGGGTAAGACTTATGCTACCCGGCCACCTGATGATCGTTGCTGCTGGTTTGAGTTATTCAACCTTTTTTTCGAAACTGAATTCAATGGGTGGCATTGTTGAGTCTTTCGTTGAAGGAGAAGAAACAAAATTTCCATCTGTGCAATGCCGTATTACTCCCAAAGGAGAGATCAATATTATTTCCACTCATGACCAGCTGATAGGTGGAAAACATGGTCATGTATTTATTGGCGCGCATTTCCCTGCGAGCAATGAATATGCTGCTACGATCGCAAAGTATGGCAAAGTGATCTCCGAAAAATTGAAAGAGAATGGCGTTCTCGGAAGATTTGCCATAGACTTCATTTCTGTAAAACAAAATAATGAATGGAAACATTTCGCTATCGAAATTAATTTAAGAAAGGGAGGCACCACACATCCTTACCTGATGTTACAATATCTCACTGAAGGAAATTATGATGAGGAAAAAGGAATATTCCTAACGCCTACAGGGCAGCAAAGGTTTTATTTTTTTTCTGATAACCTGCAAAGTGAGAAATACAAAGGCTTTACGCCACATGACCTGATAGAAATATCAATGGGGAATGACCTCCTGTTTAATAGCAGTACCCAACAGGGCATTATGTTTCACATGATAG
>JBDTEF010000253.1:0-2658 GCA_039922615.1 Ginsengibacter sp. | reverse complement strand
TGCCTGTATCCTGGGCCTGAATTTCCATATTTATTTTCATCACGGTTTCCAGGTCAGTTGCTATGATCGTGAGCTTATTTTTTTCAATTTCAAAAAGAAAATCTTCTAAAATCGGTAAGACAGTATTTGAATTTATTACGCCGCTGATAAGCTGTAAATGTTTTAATAATTGAGTGGAGGAAACGATGAACTTCATAAAAATGGTTTGTTGCCAAAGATAAAATAATAAAGCACAAAAAATAATAAAAAGGAAAGTTCAAAAAGCCTGATTGTATGTTCAGTTAAAATTCCGTTAAGCAAACATTGGAACATTTTATAATTGACACTACTCCTCAAAAAATCTGCTTTAAATCTTTAAGCCTAATTTTGTTACCTAAAATTAAATATGGATAATAAAAATCAAAAAATAGCGCTCTTGATAGATGGTGATAATGCCCAATCAAAGATGATTGATGTGATACTTGAGGAAGCGTCAAAATATGGCAAAGTAACTATCAGGCGAATTTATGGTGACTGGACCACGCCGCACATGAATCGTTGGAAAGGTATATTAAATGAAATGGCCTTCACGCCTATTCAAAAATTTTCTTATACTACCGGTAAAAATTCTACTGACAGCGCTTTGATCATTGATGCAATGGATATTCTGCATGCAAAATTAGTAGACGGATTTTGTATCGCTTCGAGCGATAGTGACTATACTGGTTTGGCCAAAAGAATCAGGGAATCCGGGATTTTCGTGATGGGAATTGGTGAGAAAAAAACGCCGGAAGCATTTGTAAAATCATGTGAGATTTTTACTTATGTTGAAAACCTGGTACAAAAACCGGAAATTTCTGAAACGCCTTCAAAGCCTGCAAAAACAGCGACCAAAAAAACAACGGGCACCGAAAAAGAAAAACCTTCTTTAAGCTTAAAGCTAATCAACAAAGCGTATGACATGAGTATCAATGAGAGCAATGAAGCGTACATTTCCACGCTAGGTATCAACCTAAGAAAAATGGATCCAAGTTTTGATGTGCGTACATACGGATGTAAAACGCTCACCCAGTTTTTTTCAAAATTACCCGGGTTTGATATCGTAGATAATGTAGTGAATGGACTGAATAACCCACTGATAAAGAAGAAATAAGTAAAGAGAATCATTTAGTTGACTTGTTTAAGAAACAACTGGAAAATTTTTATCCTCTTCTTTTTTCAAACACTAAACCGATTGATCAAAATTGTCTCTTTAAATATATAATTTCTACACCTGATTGATGATGAACTAAAAGCCATTCCCTTCTATTTGGAATTACTTAAAATGAAAATTATTTCATGGGAAATTTTGGGTATGTCTATTTTCCGAAAAATCCGGGATAGCCAGGAGTTCAAATTATGTGTGCCTAATCTTAATCATTCAAACCCTTCCCTTCCATAATATTCCTGGTATGTTTTTCAATTCTGTCTTGGCGGGTTTTCACTTGTTTAGCGGCGGAAAAATAAAGCAGGTATCCTCTTTGGCGACCAGGCGTTAATGCCTGAAAGGCTTTTTTGAAATCATTGTTTTTGGCGAAAGCATTAGCTAACTCTTCAGGAATTTGATATTCTTTTGTTCCTTTTAATGCCACTTTTAATCCACTTTTTTCAGCGTCGATGGATTCCTGCACATAATCTTTTATGATAGATTCTACCTGGTTTATTTCCAACATATCCTGGAAGCGAAGATGGCGCGCAGATTGTACGTTTTCTGTTTGCTGCACCAGTATTTGCTCTTCATCTTTTAATAAGGCCCCTTTGACAAATAACAATGCACAATAATTTTTAAATACATGAATCAATACAATATTATGGTCATTCCAGGTATAACAGGGCACGCCCCATTTTAAATCCTCTTCCAGGTCGCAACTTAATAAAATGGCTCTCAATTTTAAAATCTCTTCCGTCCACTTTTTTTCTTTGGTGAAATAAAAATCAGCTTTGGAGTTTTCTTTATTTTTTTCCATGATAATTGATTTAAAGCCATACAACATGACAAAAAAATGCTGCACTTATTATTAAAGGTGCAGCATTCTTTTTAAAAATAATGGAAGTGTTACCAGATATGTATCCTGTCCTTTTCTTCCTTATACATTTTATCACCGGGTTTCACATTGAATGCATCATAAAAATGCACAGAATTCATGAGAGGACCATTTACGCGCCACATAGGTGGTGAATGTGGATTATTATTGAGCCATAACCGCAAAAATTCATCCTTCATTTTTACGCGCCAGATCCTGGCAACTGAAATAAAGAATCGCTTATCAGGGGTAAAGCCGTCAATCATGGCAGTATCGTGCCCTTCCTTAGTTAACTTAAAAGCATCATAAGCAATGGCAACGCCGCCAATATCTGCTGTATTTTCGCCAAGTGTCATGGCACCTTTTACATGCATAGAATCCAATACGACAAAAGAATCATATAATCCCACTACCTGCTGTGTTTTTGCTTTGAACTTTGTATAATCATCCTTCGTCCACCAATCCTTCACGTTACCAAATTTATCAAATTGTGCGCCCTGGTCGTCAAATGCATGCGTCATTTCATGGCCAATCACCATCCCAATACCGCCATAATTCAATGCGTCATCTGCATCTTCGTCAAAATAAGGAGATTGAAGAATGCCCGCAGGAAAAA
>JBDTEF010000252.1:0-3832 GCA_039922615.1 Ginsengibacter sp. | reverse complement strand
TCCAGATTATCATTTGAAGAAAAATAAGAGCGGTGTGCATTATTTTGGGAAACTTCAAAAATATCTTTCAGGCAACCTTGTGTTTTATTTTTAAAATTATCATCAGGACTTATGATAATAACTTTTCCCTTCAGAAAGCTGATGGGTGTATTTATTATATCGTCCAATGAATTGGCATTACTATTTGCCTGGTATATTAACCCCTTCAATTTATCATTTATTAAATCTGCAGCTGCCGTTCCCGTACCAATATCACTTGGTTGCACATTTAATATTAAAAATTCGGTGGGGTTTTTTATCAGAAAGTCTTTAATCTCGTTAAGCTCCTCTTCAAAAAGTTCACCATAACAAAAGTCGGGACTTCCACAAAGCCTGTAATTTGTAAGCGTGCTGGCACCATGGATAGTGATTTTTGCATCAATATATCGAAAGCCATAATTTAGCTGAGTTCCCACTCTGTAAGTTTGTGTTATCGCATTGCAATTGTTACAGGCTCCATTGCTTAACATGAAATTAGAAATGTCCCATTTTTGTTCTTCGTTCATGCCGGCATTGTGGCTGCCCGGCAATGATATGTCATTTAGGGTAAGCTCGTCTTTCAAAAAAGTGCCCTGCCAGTTTTTGAAATTATATTTGCGCCCTTTTACCATAAAAGGATACGTGCCACTATTATATATTGGCCGGCTATATATTATGGCAATACCATCGCCATTTACTCCCATTGGATAGGCAGCAGCGGCTTCTCCGGTATAAATACTCAGCGGGAAGTTTTGAAAAGAGCTGGCGTCATCGTAGGCAAACTGGCCCATGTGGCTACGGGTTTCCTGGTATTCGATCGCTGGCCAGAAAATCTCCATTTCTTTATCATTCGGGTCAGCGTTCTTTTTGTAAAGTGTAATGCTAATGGGTATACCAGATTGAGAATTTGGAATGGACACATCTTTGGTAAGCAATTTATCGCCGGTAATTGTTAGTCCATATCCTTCCGTTAAATGTGAAACATTGATACTTTGGTCTTTGTCTGTTCCAAGCCACGCAATCATGATAGAAAATGACTTAACGGACTTGTATTCAGTATTTAAATTAACAACAGATAATTTTTTGTCTGAAGCCGTTTCTACGAAGTTGTCATCGTTAATTATATAATTAGACAAAAAAGTAATTTCATCAAATGTTGGTTTATTATTGATCATAACATATTGATATAGCAGGCAAACCATTCTGCCATCTTTACATCTTCCCACTATACAAATACGTCCTGAACCAATTCCACAGGCGGTAATTTGAGTAAAATTGCCATATTTAGGATCTATTTTTAATGTACCGGTTTCAGTAATTAGCGCTTTTCCGGGATCTTTAATTATAAAGTATTTTACCAGGTTCGTTTTAATTTCAATTGAAAAAGTTACCAGCGCGTCATTTTTGGTTTGAGGATGCGTTACAACAGCGCATGCCGGAGCAGAAGAAGTATAATGAAATGACGCTACTGCCATATTTGGCTGGCCTGCTGTAGAATCGGCGGCATCTGCTGCAGCATGATGACCCAGGTTTATAATACCAAGTCTTACGGCTGAATTGTATGGATTGTAAGGCGATTTATCATCTTCCGGAAAATTGGTAGCCAGGTAGTAATATCCACCAAAATTTTCTGCTACAGGAGCCTGGGTCATTTGCAGATTGAAATTTTTCCTTAGGGCACCATCTATAAGAATATCTGCAGAACCCAACATCTGTTTTTCCGGCGCAAATTTAAACTGATCATTTTGCTGGGCAGTAACATTTAGATTGGCTAAAATAGTAATGATAAAGAACGAAATACAAACAAAAAATTTAGGTACTTTCATAGAGAAAATTTTGAATATTTCCTGTAGAAGGAATTGAGATTGTATTTTGAACGGAGTAAGCAACCAACTGGGAATCTATTATGATTATTGTAAGAAAATTCATTCACCATGAATTAATGATCAATCATTTTTGTCATCAAATAAGAAACCCATGTCTATTCCGATCGCCTTGAAATTGTTTTCTCTAATCAATTTATTATAAACAAAGAATGTGTTTTTCATTCAAAAACAGTGAACCAGGCAATTTTAATAGTTTTTTAAAGTATTGACATTACTTTGATTGTTTCAAAAACGGTAGTGCCGGTATTGATATTCCCATCTTTTTTACCGGGTGCATATTTAATCAAAATTTTTAGCGTTGGATTAGAAGATCCGGCGCTGGTAGTGGCTTTGGTTGAAATACCTATGGGAAAACCTTTGCCGTCTATATCGTTATAGGAAAATGAAAGTTTGGTGGCATCGGAAACGGTATAAAAAACCTGGTAATCATTCGGGTGGGCAGCAATTTCGTTCTTAATATTTTTTACCGGATTCTGACGCCTGTCCTCGAGTGTGAGATTTACTGAATAGGTTTTGTCCGGACGCAAACTGCTACCACTGCTGGAATAGGTGCCAGCTTTTTTATCATAAGCAATATCAATGTATGCAGGCATGCCGCCATCAATTGGTACAAAATCCAAACGGACATAAGTAGCAATCTGGGTATCTACAGGTTCAGGTTCGGGGTTAACCGGATTATCCTTGCTACAACCAAGTAATAAAAAAATGGACAAGGCCAGCAATGCATAAGTATTCTTCATAGCAAAAATTAGTTTTTGCAAAATTATACCGTTACAAGTTGAATGAGTATGTTTTAGGCTTCTTTGAGGTTGAAGCGGCAGGTTTTTGAGGTTGTAATATTGTTAGATCTGACTTTAGTTAAAACATATTATCATTCCGTGAAAATCTTGTTTAGTTTCAGTAATTATTCTTAATGTTTCCTTACCTCTTCAAATAATCTTCATAACTATCCTGCATATACGCTTTTCCAAATTTGATATCCGTAGAATCATATCCGGGACTTTTAAAAATTGTTTTCCCGGAAACGTTATCTATCGTTTCTGTTCCTTTTGGCGTTACAAATCCAAATCCATTGTTGAAGGAATAAAAAGCAAATTGCTTCGCAGAAGTATCCAGCAGATCCTTCCCCCATTTAAATTCTTTTGTTGACAAATGTAGTTGGTGAAGCAAGGTAGTGGCGATATCGGTTTGTGATCCGATGTTATTAATTGTGCCTTTCAATTTTAAAGCACCACCAGAAAATATTAGTGGTATATGAAATTTTGATGGTACATCATTGGCATCATTTCCTGGAAGCGGGTGACCATGATCAGCTACAAATATGATCAAAGTATTATTCCACCAGGAAGTCGTTTTTGCTTTTTTTATAAAATTACCGATAATGCTATCTGTATAGAAAATCGAATTTTTAAATTGAGAGGTTTCATCTTTTTCGGTGAAATGATGAAGAGGTACATCGTATGGCTCGTGACTGCTAAGCGTAAATAAAGTGGCAAAGAAAGGCTGTTTTTCATTTTGCAAATCTGACTGGAAACGGTTTAATACAAATTCATCATGCACTCCCCAGGAAGTGGTTCTTTGTGCTAGTGGGAAAGAATATTTATCAGTGAGCTTTTGGTAGCCCATATTGATGAGGTAGGATTTAATGTTCGCAAATTCTAATTCCCCTCCGTATGTGTAGCTCGTTTGATAACCTTCTTTTTTCAGGACTTCATTAATAGAAGGAAGTTGCCGTGTTTTTTCCGGTGTTTTGATGATGGAAGTAATTGCCTGGTTGGGATAACCTGAAAGAATGGCTGTTTGACCTTTTTCGCTACGATCGCCGGCAGCATAGATTTTGGTAAATGACAAGCCATCTTTGGCTATCATATCTAACTGCGGTGTTACGCCTGGAACACCGCCCAGGGATTCTACCCATTTTGCTGTAA
>JBDTEF010000251.1:0-11612 GCA_039922615.1 Ginsengibacter sp. | reverse complement strand
CGAAGAAACTGAAATAATATTTTGTGCAAAGCAACTTTTTCAAAACTCAATTCTCAATTCTTTGTACGCTGACTTTACATTCATTGTATGAATTAAAATATTTAAGACCTCTCACTACCTTAATATTCAGTATTACCCGCCTGCTATTAATTTTTCAAGTTGATTAAACTTTTCCTAAAATTGTCAATCATACATCGGTCAATAAATGTTTATTGATAAAAAAACTCCAAAAAAATGAAAAAAGTATTATTAACCGCATTCGTTGGACTGCTTACTGCTGCCACGTTTGCACAGACCACAGCACCCACCACCGTAAAAGCCAAAGCCCCGACTTCCGTCAACACAGACAAGCAAAAGGACATGAAAGATCTAAGGAAAGATGTCAAAGATGAGCGACATGACAGAAAATTAAGAAGGTATGAAATGAAACATCATGATAAGGCTGAAGCCCAACAAGAGACCAAGAATATCAAGGCAGATAACAAGGACGTCCGTGGTGATGTAACGGATTTAAAAAAAGATGGAGTAAAACATCCAATTAAACGTGCTGAACACCAGATAAACAGACAACATCATATGCACGGTACCCGTTAAAATAGCCTATTTATACCCTGGTTATTTCTATTATTTTTCTACAAATTAAGGCTGCCCTCCGACAGCCTTTTTTTATGGAAATTAAATAAATAGAAAACCATTTATTTCACTATTTGTGATATGCTTAAATCTCACCTCAATTATAACTAAGTACCCTATCCTCACTATTCCCAGGAATGCGAAATAGGTGTAGTATTTATAATCATGTTAACGTAATATTTTTTGATTATTTGGTTTATGCTGACAAATAAAAAGTAAGGTTTGCACCATCTGACAAAACTTAATCAGCAATGTTTTTCGGAAGATTATTTAACTTAATCGATAAGGAGTAAAACATGGTAAAAATGATCACTGTAACAGTAGTGTTATATTATTTCGGGGATTAAACTTTCCAAAAAAATATAAATCTTATACCAGTCGGTAAGTTTTTTACTGATATAAAATTAAAAAAAATGAAAAAAGTATTTTTAACCGCATTCGTTGGACTGCTTACCGCAGGAGCGTTTGCACAGACTATTACACCTGCCGTTACAAGTACAGCAGCAATGACAGCTGCCAATGGGGACAGGTATAAAGATTTTAAAAGTTTAGACAATGAAGTGATTGCTGATGCCCATGCCAAAGAATTAAGAAGAAAAGATTGGGCAAATCATGATTACACTGATGCAGCCAAAGAAACAGCAATTATTAACAAGGACAAGAAAGAGATTCATGCCAATGTTAAAGATTTAAAAAAAGATGGCGTAAAAGATCCTTTTGAAATTATCGCCCATGTAGATAATGTCAAAGGATTAAGAGAAAACGAAAGGAGAGACAGAAAAATGAGAAGATATGATTTAAAACATCACCTGGATTCACAGGCTACTGCAGAAACTGCAAAAATTGCTTTAGATGCAAAAGGCATTAAGGTTGATGAAAAAAACATACGGATAGATTTAAAAGAACATCCGGTTGTACATCATACTTCACATATACATGCCCAACGTGTTAAAGGAAAATAATAAGCAATTATTGGATCCTTTAATATGTTTTGAATGAATGATCAAATGATTAAATAAAGGTTGCCCCAGGGTAACCTTTATTCTTTTATACATGAACATCGTGCATCATTATAGAAGATATTTTTTATGCTCAAACTCAAAATTGTTGGATTTAAATAAATGTTGAAATAATAAAAAAGGATTTCCGAAAACGAAAATCCTTTTTTATTTAAAATCAATAAATTTTTAGAAATTACTATTGAAAAATTCAAGTAATTTCTCTTCGCTCATAGGTTCGGACGTGCTATCTTTTACTTTAGTTCCTTTAAACTGTGGCGTTTCTTCAAGATAATGTTTGAATTGCTCTTGCGCAGTTCCTGTGCCAGTGAGGTGAATCATCTCTGCATTTGGCATGTGTGCCAGAATACTTTTAAAGAATTTGTGTTGCAGTGTCTTTTTATCATTTTGTTCAGATTTCTCATTACTGTTTGACATAGCACCGGCATTGGATTCATCACCCAAAAACTCAAATTGCTCATTATTACTTTCTCTTCCTGCAATGGAAGCTTTGTGATTATCCATCCACACACCAAATTGTTTGTTTCCTGTTTTAGACATTTTTTTTTATTTAATGAAAAAATATTGTTGAAAATGCATTCTTACATGCATAAACCTGATGTACTAAAACCGTACCCGCTTTCAGCAAGCAATTATTTATCGGTTAATAAATGCCCTGTAATTATTTTCGGAGTATTTGTATAGTTATTCTACTTTCAGTATTTTCAACAAAACTTAGGTTTTCTTCCAGGAATTTGTTCCAATATTTTGTTTGATTTTTGCCAACTTTTAAAAGTTGTTATTGCTAAACTTCCTGTACATAGTAAATAATTTGAGATTATGCTAAAAATAGTTTTCCTTCTATTATTATTATTTCCATTGCCAACCTATTGTCAACCAAATCTTTTTCAAAACTATACTGAACTTTCAAAATATGAATGTGATTTTAATGGTGATGGACAATTAGATAAAATTGTTATTTATGAAAAGAAATGCAATAATTCCGATGAAGATGCTATAAAATCAACTTGCAGACGAGTGGCCATATTTTTAAAATCCAATAATAATTATCTCCTCTATGGTTACAATGATAAAGTAATCGAATGCTCGGCATGTGGCGGGGCCGGAACCGGAGATCCATTCAGGGGCATTAAAACAAAAAATAAATATTTCTCCATTGAATCATTGTATGGAGCATGCGACAAAACCTTTTCTGTCATTACGTTCAAATTTGACAAAAAATCAGGTAAGTTTTTTTTATATAAAATAGGAACTACAGATTACAGCTGCAAAGGAGAAGAAAATTCAACAGGAGAAATCAAAATCACCACCACAACAAAAACAGAAAAAGATTTCGGGAAAATAAATTTTATAAACTATTAAAAAACTGATCATATTATAATTAAAATGATTACCGGAATTGCAAACTTTCAAATGATTGCCATATTTTTTAATGCTATTTATTGCAAAAAAAATTATTTGATTTTAAAACTCCGAAAAACTATTTAAACATATTCACCTTTAGGAAAATTACTTTTTCTGCACCCAAACAAATTCTGCAAAACCCAGGACATCCCAAAAAACGTTTCCAGGAATTTTTTTTCTTTTTACCAAATAAGAAATAAGTCTGAAAGGCATAGCCATCATGAACCATGGATTTCTTCGCGTACCACTTTTTAAAACTTTACAATTATTTGATTCAAATAAACCGGCAAGTTCATTTACAGAATAGAGACGAATATGCGTCGGGTCATCTTTGAAATTTAACGAGCCATGCATCGAAGGAAGCTTAGTGCTTTTTACTCCCGGATATTCTATATAAATGTAGCCGCCTTTTTTTAGTTTTGGCAAAAGACCTTCAATAACTTTATCTCCATTAAATAAATGTTCAATCACATGAACCATCCATATCCCATCAAAATAATTATCAGGTATGGAGGAAAAATCCAGCTTCGTTAAATCCATTTCGTAAAAAGATTTCATTTGTAAAAAATCTTCTTCGCTATTATTATAATCCCTCTCCAGGTCCACTCCGTGGTATTCACAATTAGGAAATACAAATTTTGTTTTGGTAGCTGAGTGGTTACCGGCACCTATATCCAATAATTTAAACGGTTTATTTCCAAAAGATTTTTTTTCAAAAATAAACTTACTGGTAAAGGAAGACAGCGTTGCTTTTAAGGTCATATTACCCGGCCAATTTAAATGGCAGACAAATATAAGTTGATTGATCTATTTGAACGATGTAGAAAAATTATAATTGATCAGATTATATTTTTACGTTTCATAAATTTAAATTATAGCGATCGGCATAAAATGATAGGAATGTGATTTTAAAGATAAATCTTTAACGCATTCAAATAGAAGTTTTGCAGAGGAATAATTACCAGCATTGCTAATATTAAAAATATTGTATACCTGGGTACTCCTTTCAAATACAATACATTAGTTTATCATATCCATTAAGGTTTATCAGGCCTGGAAAAGAATTTTTAATCTTTGTAAAGCAGAATAAAATCACAACCTGGGATGTGCACGGTTCCCTTTTGTTTGATCGTAACCCTTATCAGGCCTTGAAAAAAAGAATGCATAAATTACTACCAGGAATAGCAAAAGCCCACCGATAAGAATTAATGACACAGCGCCTTTCAGCAAAAATGCGAGTGAAACGATCACAACACCCCAAATTCTTAAAATGACAATAGCAATGAATGCTATACTTAAAATGACGATCAGCGCACCAATTATTTTTTTCATATTTTAATACTTTTTTTAATTTACCGAATGCCATTATTAAATCCTTGTCATCCTATTTCGTATCTTCTTGTTATCTCCTAAAGAGTCATCAATTGAATAATATTATTAAAATTTATCGAGCCATTCTTTTTTCTTTGTATCGAATTCCTCTTTCGTAATAATGCCTTCGTTCAGCAATAATTTTAACTGCTGCATTTTCTGCACAGGATCTGCTGTAGGCGCATTCAGCTGATTGTCTTTTTCAACATTGAAAGTTTTGCCTAATTCTGAACCTACGCCAAGTTGCAAGCCTGCACCCGCAAGGCCGCCCTCGTTGCGCGCCGCATCACGTAAGGCTTTCAGCTTTTCCAACTCCACGTAATTGAGTCCTCCTTTGCCTGCTGCCATTGCTTCTGCAGTAATATCACTTACCTTATCAATTCTTTCTTTTGTACCTGCATCAAACATGGTTCCATTGAGTTTAAAATCACTCAATTCAAATCCTAACTTTTCAGCTTCCGGTTTTAATTGCTCCTCAATAAGCGTTCCCAGTTGTGGCAAATGACTGTCTATATCCTGGTAAGAAATTTTGGATTGTGCCATTACTGAGGCAATTCCCTGCGGAAACCTGCTTTGCAATAATTGCCTTGCTTCAAAAGAAGTGTATGTATCTCTTGCGCCTACTACTTCCTGGAAAAGATGCTGTGCATTATTTATTCTAAATGAAAAACTTCCGTTGGCACCAAGTTCTACAGGAAAACCATACACAGGATCCATGTATTTTACAGCCTGGGATGTACCCCAACCCTGGTTCACAATTTCTGCCGTTCTGTAATAAAATATTTGCATTTTATGCTCACTTTCAAAAGAGGTACGCAGTTTCAAAAGGGTAGTAATAAATGGATGATTATCTGTAACCAGGTTAAAAATTCCCGTCTCTGTCAGCTCATCCGTTATTTTACCTTCATATACCAGGATTACTGCCTGGCCCGGACTGACGATAAGTTTGCTGGCATTTTTTATTTCATCATTTCCGCCGGGGTATTTATAAACGAGAAGATTAGGATCCGGGTTGTCCCAGGTAATTACTTCTGATAATTGTCTTCTAAAAAAATTTCCTAAAGCCATATTTATTTGTTTTTAAAGTCATTGATTATTTTGCCTTCATTATTGATTAGCCATATCGATTTCCCATTGTCTGCCATTACCCCATTTTTATAAGTGACGACGATTCCCATATATTTGTCTGCTCCCGGTAACGTCCATTTTACTTCCGCGGTTTTAGCATCCAGGCATTGCAAAGACCTTGGGCCATCATCTGCAGGCGTATTTGAAAAAGTAAATATTACCACATTATCATCAAAATAAAGTAAATCAGGATTTAAATATTTTCTCTGCGGCGTAAAATCTTTCCAGCTTCTTATCATTTTTAGAGAAGGATTGTACAATTCGTCCCCCGTAAACGCATCTTTTGTCCAATAAAAATTATAATAATTGCCAGGTCCATTTTCACTATCCTTTCTTTGGTATTGAATAAGCTGAATGCCTCTTTCAGGATAGTCAAGGCTTTCGCCTGTAAATCTATAATTCATTACCAAATTTTCTCCCGGAACTTTAATATCCAGCTTGTCCATCAATTCAGTATTTTCATCTTTTGTGTAAAGTTTATCTATGATAGGATAATAGAAATAGGTAGTGTTTTCATTATTCTTCAATTCAATACCGTCCCCATATTCTTCCATCAAAAATTTTGCGTCGGCAATACCACTGCTCATTTCCGGATGAGTGGCAAACGTAGTCGAGGTAATATCTTCGGCTGTTGCGTCTTTTTTATTCACTTTAAAAATGTGCTGCTTATTTACAATGATATAGACTTCACCGTTTTTAAAATGGCGAATTTCATAATCATTACCGCTTTTATTGGAAGTAACAGGTAAGCTTTCCTGCTTCAATTTTTTATTATTAAGCAGGTCATAAAAAGAAATGGTTGCAGTTTCAATATTACCTTTTCCACTGAGATCTCCCACTTGTACCATTACAGGATTGTCATCAGCTGTGGCATAAAAACTTATTTTTTCTCCCCACCAATTGCCACCACCAGACTCACCAACACTGAATTCGTCTACATTCGGTTTTGAAATGAAAAACATGGGAATTACAAACAATAAGGTAAATACTGCACAAACTCCTACAACTATCCAGACTATTTTCCTGATAGATGAGGGTGCCGCGGTATTTTTAAAATTATCATTGGTATGATGAATGTTTTGATTGATGGTAACATCATCATTATCCAGAAAATATTCAGTATTGCAATTATTACATCTAAAATAGTCAGGCTTTATTTCTGTTTTTTCTGTACTTCCACATTTAGGACATTCGATTGCTTTGATTTGTTTTGCCATAATTTTCCAAATAAACAATTTTCTTTCTCTTAATTTAAACCCTTAATTTTTGACAAATTCATTGGTCACTTTCCCTTCCTTATTAATTGAAAAAACATGTTGATTATTTATAAGGAGGTAGCCTTTATCGTATCTTTCTACCGATTTTATATATTTATCTTCCAATTTCAGGGTCCAATCAATTTTAAAAGTATGTAAATTCAGGCAATGCAAAAGAGCCGGGGCATTTTCGGCCGGTGTTGCCATAGAGATATAAAACAAAACGTCAGCATCAAAATAATATAATTTCGGATCAAAATAATTTTGTCCGGGAGTAATATCTTTCCAATTGCGAACAAGATCCTCACCAAACATAAAAATTGTTTTTCGATCATTTGTATACGGATAAGCCCTTTTCCACTCAAGCCATGGTTTATCATCAGGACCACCGGCATTATCTTTTTTTGTAAATTGAATTAATTGCCTGATCTGTTCAGGATATGCCGAACTTTTAGAGGTGAATTGATAGACGGTCACCAGTTTTTCTCCTGCTTCTTTCGATTCCAGTTTATTCTTTACAACCTCATTTTCTTTTGGAGTGTATAATTTATCGATAATGGGATAATAAAAGAAATTTTTCCCTTCATTATTTATAAGCTTAAACCCTTCACCATCAGGTCTGAAAATGAATTCTACATTGGCAACACCCGTGCTCATTTGAGGTTGATTTGAAAAAAGGCTTGCAGTTATATCAGTGTAGGCATAATTAGCCTGGTCAACTTTATAAATCTTCATTTTATCTTCAATAATAAAAATGTCACCATTGCTAAACCGCTGAATTGTATATTCCGGAATTTTACCTGTTTTGGATGCAGGAATTTCATATTCCTTTATTTGTTTTCCAGTATTGAAGTCTACGAAAACGATTGCACCATCTTCTTTGCCCACATCATGACTGCGTGTACCGGCAATAATGAGAATTGGCTCATCTTTACTATTTACAAAATAGGAGATTTCGGAGGTATACCATCTTACTCTATCCGGTTTTGGAACATCCGCATTTATTCCCCGGCTCACACTATTGTGATTGCCTGATTTAGTAAACAAGCGGGGAAGAATATTAATTAGCAAGAAGAATAACGCAAGACCAATTACAAAGTAGCCTACTTTTTTCTTATCAACCGGCACAGGAGGCGAAGGTTTGTCTCCTTCGTATTTGACATTGTGATTGACAGTAATGTCGTCATTATCTAAAAAATATTCCGTACCACAATTATTACATAAAAAATAGTCAGGCTTTATTTCTGTCTTATCTGTACTGCCGCATTTGGGGCATTCAATAGCTTTTATTTGTTTTGCCATAATGCAATATTAGTAAGGATATTTTTTAAAAAAAGGAGATTCTGCACACCTTTGTCACAGATATCTTAAAATCATTATTCATTTTTAGGCGAGAATTTACTTAATGTAAGCTTGCATAATAGTAATAATAGAAATTTTAAAAACTATTATTCCTTTTTGATTGTCGAGACTACTTTCCCATTATTATCGATTGCTAAAATTGTATTGTAAGTAGTTACGATAAATCCGCCGTTGTAGCGAATTAATTCATTTGACAGGCCTCGTTCCAGTGGTAATGTCCATTTTATGTCAGCGGTATTTGCGTCCAGGCATTGCAGGGATATTTTCGCATCCGGAGCAGGTGTATTTCTAATGGTTATTAGTACAAAATCTTTATCAAAATAAATTACGTTGGGATCATAGTATTTTCTTCCCGGTGTAAAATCTTTCCATCTGATCAGCACTGTATTTGTCCTGTAAACAATTGATTTGGGTGAATAGACACCGCCACCTAAGTAATCACTATTCCAGCTTAGCCAGGGTATAAAATCAGGCCCGTTGGTATTATCTTTTTTGATGTAGCGGATCAATTGTATTATTTCATCAGGATATTTATTACTTAATGTTGAGAACTGAAAAACAGTATCTATTTTACCACCTGGCTTGGGATAATCCATTTCATAGATCTCGTGCTCATTTTCTTTGAAGGTAAAAAATTTACCTACAACCGGATAATAATAATATACGTTGTCATCGTTCGTCAGAATTTTTAGCCCCTCTCCTTTACCTGCTTCAATAAATACTACAGAAGCAATACCAGTACTCATTTGTGGGTATGCAGAAAATAGTGTGTTGGTGACATCTGTTGCGCTTAAAATATCTCTCTCTATTTTATATATTTTCTGCCTGTTAAAGATAATATACACTTCACCATTGGGAAGTCGCTTTACACTTACGCTATTGGCATCTGCAATGCTCAAAGTCATAAAATGAAGTCCCAATTCTTTTTGAGAAAGTGGATCGGTAAATAAAATGGCTGGTTCTGCCGCAGAATCTCCTGCCTGTCGGGTACCTATTTTTGCTATGATTGGCTTGCCAGATTTATCTAAAAAGAAAGCAAGTTCATCATTCGACCATCTTATCTCTACCGGTTCAGGTGTTTCTTTTATTGCAGTGAGATCATGGCTCACGGTATTAGAACTTACAAAAAAGTAGGGAAGTGCAATAGCCAAAAATATAAAAACTGCCAACACGATCAAAATAAGTTTCTTCCTGCTAAATGCAGGATTTGCAGAAACAGGATTATTGTTATAATGAATATTTTGGTTGACAACAATTTCATCATCATCCAGGTAATATTCGGTACCGCAATTGGCACACTTAAAAAATCCTTGTTTAATTTCGGTTTTTGATGTGCTGCCGCATTTAGGACATTGAATAGCTTTAATTTGCCTGGACATGATGCAAAATAGCAAGAAATCTTTTTAATGTTTAAGAGAATTAAGGGAAAGTTTGATAAAAATAAAATCGTAATGCGATTACCTTATTTCCATATAAAATAAAAATTTATCAATTTAAACAACCTGAACAATCTTCATTCTCTAAAAATTCAGATTACCCGCAATTATTTTATTTTATATCTTTCCGGAATTGTATACCGATTCTAACTTAAATATTTTGCAGATTTTAAAAATTTTAAAATTGCTAAACCAATCCAAAGAAAATAATTAATAATAAACCAGTAAAAAAATGGAAAAAAAATTAGAAAGAAAAGTGAATTTCCTGATCGCTTATGCAGCGGCTAGCACCTTATTAATATTATTTTTTGCCTTTAGCAGTTTTAGGGAGAAAGATAAAAATGAGCAATTTGATGAATTAATTGTAAAGAAAATAACCGTCATTGGTGAGGACAATTTGCCTAGAATGGTTTTGAGTAATGAGGACCGGCAGCACTCTGGCAGAATGAATGGAAAGGACTTTCCAAAAAGAGAAAGACCATCAGGCATTATTTTCTTTAATAACCAGGGAGATGAGTGTGGTGGATTAATTTATAAAACGACCGAGAAAGATGGAAAAATAGTATCAGGTATGTCTTTCACCATGGATAATTATAAAGATGACCAGGTAATCCAGATTTTGAATGATGAATATTATGCGGATGGTAAAGCTTTTATTGAAAGAGGAATTTCTATCAATCAATTTCCTTTAGGAACTAATATGGATGTGAGAAATAAAAAACTGGAAGAATTAGAAACAATTAAGGACGAGAAAGAAAGAAAGACTAAAATCAGGGAATTGATGCAGAAAGAAGGTTCGGTGAACCGATTGTTTATAGGGCGGACAAAAGGTAATAGCTCCGGATTATTTTTAAGCGGGCCTGATGGCAAACCGAAAATGATGATCTATGTTGATGAAAAAGGCAATCCAAAAATTCAGACTTTTAATGACAAAGGAGAAGTAAAAGACCTGGTGGAAAATAAATAAGCAGTCGTATGCAAGAAGACATTTTAAAAGAATACGGATTCAAAAAAGGGACATTTTCTGTGGCGAAATTTGGCACCGGTCTCATAAATCATACATGGAAAGTTCATTGCCAGGGCAGTGATTATATTCTTCAAAAAATTAACCAACAAGTATTTAAAAATCCATTTAATATCGCAAATAATATTGAGTTGCTTGCTGCCTTTCTGAAAAAATACCAGCCAGGATATTTTTTCGTAGCTCCTGTTAAAACGACTGATGGCAAGGAAATGGTTCATCTAAATGGCAATGAATATTTCAGAATGTTTCCTTTTGTGCCGGGCTCCCATTCCAAAGAGGTAGTTGAAAAGCCATCCGAGGCATTTGAAGCTGCTTCACAATTTGGAAAGTTCACTAAATTGCTTGATGGATTTCCTCTTCATGAATTGAGAAAAACCATTCCCGATTTTCATAATCTTTCTCTAAGATATCAACAATTTCTAACCGCATTAAAAGAAGGAAATCCACAAAGGATCAAAGAGACAGCGTCATTGGCCAAAGAATTATTGGCTAATGCTGAAATCGTAATGCAGTACGAACGAATAATTGAAGATGAACATTTTAAATTGCGTGTCACACATCACGACACCAAAATCAGCAATGTTTTATTTGATGAACATGGAAAAGGTTTATGTGTAATTGACCTGGATACGGTAATGCCCGGATATTTCATAAGTGATGTAGGAGATATCATGCGAACTTACCTCTCCCCTGTGAGTGAAGATGAGAAAGACTTTAATAAAATTGAAATAAGAGATGAATTTTACAAAGCCATTGTGAATGGTTATTACCAGGAAATGAAAGAAGTTTTAACTGATGCAGAGAAACATACTTTTTTTTATGCTGCTACTTTCATGATATATATGCAGGCAATTCGTTTCCTTGCTGATTACTACAATGACGACATCTATTATGGTTCCAAATATCCCGGTGAAAATTTAGTAAGAGCAGGCAACCAGGCGATCTTACTTCAACGACTTTTAGAAAAGAAAGAAATATT
>JBDTEF010000250.1:0-5640 GCA_039922615.1 Ginsengibacter sp. | reverse complement strand
CTTCCTGCTACGATACCTCCTCCCAACACGCGGTTTAGTTCGGCATCTTCGGTAATGATTCGTTTTTCTTCTGCACTGGCTACATCCTGTAATGAAATAGTCTTAACGCCATTGCTTAATCCTGCATATTGTTTCCATTCATCTGAAGCCTTTTCTTTATCTGTACCTTTTACTATTATCTCCTCAACAAATGTATTCCATTCACCACATGAAGGACACTTGCCTACCCATTTAGTACTTTCCTGCCCACAATTACTGCAAAAAAATGCTGTCTTCGTTTTGCTCATTTATATTGTTGGTTTAATCTTGGAAAGTTGAAAACGGGTTTAGTTCACCGCGTATGCTGAACCATCTTTCCAGGCATTTTTACTTTTGAGCAATGAAATTAAACAATCCTTTTCAAGGAAAACAAAAATGTAAAATCATAGATCTTACAATTCTTTTATAACCGTGATTTTAAATACCAATACAGATTTCAAAGATTAAAATAATCTAAATGAAAAACTTCCAAAAATTCTTGTTTAGCCCGGATAAAAATTGTACGTTCATACGATTGGTTACCATAGAGTGTAACCTCATTTTATTAACTGCAAAAATGTATGAATGCAAAGTAACCAATTTGACAGCTTTGAGGCATCCCAATCTTTAAGAAATATAGAAAATGCTATTGTTAGATATTTAAAACCAATAATTATCGGAATAGTATTGCTGGTGATTATATTTGGCGCCTTTTTTCAGATCAAGCCAGAAGAATTAGGTGTGGTAACGCGGTACGGCAAATATTCAAGAACAGTAGAACCAGGATTAAACCTGAAAATTCCTTTTTTGGAAACTGTTTTTAAAGTGCCGGTAGAGCGACAGCAAAAACTGGAATTCGGATTTCGAACTACCAGCACAAGTAGTAACCAAAGCACCTATACAAAAACAAATACAAAGGAAGAATCGCTGATGCTTACCGGCGATCTGAATTTAGCTGACGTGGAATGGGTGGTCCAATACAGGATTGACAATGCTTACAATTTTCTTTTTAAAGTAAGGGATCCGGAAAACTCACTTAGGGATATATCTGAAGCCTCCATGCGCCAGGTAGTCGGCGACCGTACTGTGAATGAAGTATTAACTGTTGGCAGAACCGAAGTAGCCAGCAGTGCACAGGCAATGATTCAGAAATTAAGTAATGAATATTCTTTGGGTGTAAAAATAGACCAGGTTGTGCTCCAGGATGTAAATCCTCCTGATGAGGTGAAGGCTGCTTTCAACGCTGTAAACCAGGCGCAGCAGGAAAAAGAAACATTGATAAACGAGGCAAAATCAGCTTACAATAAAGTGATCCCTAAAGCGAGTGGACAGGCGCTGGAAACCATTCAGAAAGCGGAAGGATACGCATTGGAAAGGGTAAACAATGCACTGGGAGAAGTAGCCAGGTTCAATGATCTGTACACAGAATATATTAAGGCGCCTGAGGTTACCAGGAGAAGAATTTATCTTGAAACGATGAACAAGGTATTGCCCCAGCTTGGAAATAAAATTATAACCGATAAGAATGGAAGTAATGTACTTCCACTTCTTCAGATGCAAATGCAAAACAATAAGTCTACAAAAGAAAACTAATGACAAAAAGTAAACTGATTATCTCAATCGTTGTTGTAGTCTTGCTATTGATAGCAATTTCAGGAAGTGTATACATTGTAAACGAACAGGAGCAGGTGGTAATTACCCAGTTTGGAAAACCTGTGGGAAGCGCGGTTACAAAACCAGGTATTCAATTCAAAGTTCCCTTTATACAAAAGGTAAATATTTTTGACAAGCGTTACCTTGAGTGGGATGGCGATCCAAACCAGGTGCCTACAAAAGATAAGAAATTTATTTTCGTGGATACGTATGCCCGTTGGCAGATAACTGACCCGCTTCAGTTTTATAAAAGACTTACCAATGAAAGGGGCGCCCAATCAAGACTTGATGATATTCTTGATGGAGAAACAAGGGATTATATTGCCAATAATAATATAGAAGAAACCGTTAGAAACAGCAACAGGACACCGGTTACGACAGACTCTCTTACGGAACCATCCAGCGATTCACTGGTACGAATATATGTTGGCCGACAAAAGATAGAACAGAGGATTCTAAAAACTGCGAATGAAAGAGCTGCCGATCTTGGAATTGTGATCCTTGATTTTAAAATCAAAAGACTCAACTATGTAGAAGAAGTGCGCAGCCAGGTATATAAAAGAATGACGAGTGAAAGGTTTCGTATTGCCGATAAATTTCGTTCTGAAGGGCAGGGAGAAGCGTCAAAAATTAACGGTGAAAAAGAGCGGGAATTAAAATCCATACAATCAGTAGCATTTAAGAAAGCAGAAGAAATTAAAGGTAAAGCTGATGCCACAGCAGCAGCTATTTATGCAGGAGCCTATAACCAGTCTGCCACATCAAAAAGTTTATACGCCTTTTTAAAATCAATGGAAACTTTTGAGAATACTTTTGATGACAAGACATCTATTATACTTTCTACCGATAGCGAAGTGTGGAAATTTTTGAAATCGATGCAGTGAGTTTAGGGCGAGGTTAAAATTATAAATTTTGTATGTAGCAGGTTTCCATAACGAAGTTTGGCGCGTGGCGTACTGACTGCTACGATTTATTCATCGGTATCGTGAGGTGTAATAGCGGTAAGCACCGTCGGTAACGCGGGTAAGTTTTAAAAGAATTTATGATCGTTAAAAATCAGGTGAAGTTTTATAAACACCTCAATTTATTTTGTAGCTTAATCCAACTTTCAAAAAATCCGTAAATGCTTTTGAATTATTTTTCTTTTGAAAGTTTACAAGGCCCAAAGAATAACCGAGTATGAAACCAAATTTATCATATTGTGTTTTCAATTGAATTCCTGGTCTGAAATCTATTGAAGGCTTTTGATTTTTATTGTTAACTTTTAAATTATCCTCTTTGCTGTTAACCGTAGCATTTCCTTTTTCCCTGCTCTGTAAACACAAGGCTAAATCAATTCCCGCTAATAAATCAAAGTTGAGTCTATGATATAAAAATCTATGTCCAACAAAAGGATTTAGCGTTATAATAGTATTACGCAAAGTTGTTTTTCCGCTTGCAGGCTATTGGTTATATACCAATCCATTTTCTGTAATGGAGTCAATATTTACTTTACTGGTTAATGCCTCAAAACTAATTCCTAAACCATAAATGTTATGATTTTTGGCAATCTGCTGTGCTTGTAATTCGCCAGCATAAGAAAAGCCACTCTTGTTTCCATAAACATTTGAAGTGTATGTTTGTGGTGAAAGATATGGATTGCTATTTAGCGATGAGGTTGAAGTTGCGCCATTTCCTCTGAATTAAAATAATCCACTGTAAGCATTCAAATTGATTTCAATTTTCTGTCCAAAAGTAGATTGTGCAAATAGGCAAAGAGAAAAAACTATGACGTATTTCCTTTTCATAATTGATTTATGAAAAGGCAATGTAATGGTGTTGAATGCTGCATTGTTGAAATTCAACAATAGGGAAGTTGCAAAACATTGGACAAATCCTGAATCTAAAAATAACTTCCAAATGCAGGCGAAATATTTGTTATCTCTTTTTTTAAATTTGGTGAAAAGTACCAAAAAGCAAAAGAGCCGATATTTCTATCAGCTCTCCTACTTACTAACCCATTAAATTCTATTGCTAAATTACAATTTGCCGGGAGATAAACAAATAATTTTCCGTTATTATGATATGCTTAATTTTAATATGAATAGATTACTGGGAGATGTTTACGCTCAATTCTATTGATTCAGAACCTATTACCCCACCTTTTGTTTATTAAAAATTATTTTTAAAAAAATCAAAAAATATTATGGTTTATAAAATAAACTACTTTAGATTTGTGCTAAATTTACAAAGCATGAAAAAATTGTTTTCTTTTTTAATCCTCCTTTATAGTGTTCCTGCTTTTTCACAGATAAAAATTGAAGGAACAATTAAGGATAATAAAAACCAACCTATTCCAGGTGCAAGTATTGTGATAGATGGTTCTTATGATGGTGCTACTGCGGATTCTCTTGGGAAATATTCCTTTGTTACTTCAGAATCAGGGGAGCAATTATTAAAAGTTACCGCATCATCTTTTTTTCCTGTTGAGCAAAAAATAATGATCGAAAAAAACAATCTCATAATGGCCTTTTCTTTAAAGGAAAAAATTACAGAATTAAAAGCGGTGGTGATCAGTGCCGGTTCTTTTATTGCCAGCGATCAAAAAAAATCCTCAGCCCTAAAACCGCTTGATGTAGTAACAACTGCAAGTGCCAACGGAAGCATTACCGATGCTTTCAAAACGTTGCCTGGCGCACAGCAGGTGGGAGAGAGTGAGGGTTTATTTGTAAGAGGAGGTACTTCTTCAGAAGCTAAATATTTTATTGATGGAAGTCTTGTAAATGATTTTTTCTACAGCTCAAAACCGGGAATAGCTAGCCGGGAAAGATTTAATCCTTTTCTATTCACAGGATATGCTTTTAGTTCCGGTGGATATTCTGCATTGTATGGCCAGGCATTATCTTCTGTATTAATTATGGAATCGATTGATTTGCCCGAGAAGACATCCGCCAATTTTGGCATTTCCTATTTAAGTGCAAATGCAGGAATTCAAAAATTGTCCAAAAATAAAAAGTCATCCTGGGGCACTTCTTATTCTTATATGAACCTTGCGCTGGTTTATAATTTGATCAAACAGCAATCAGATTATTTTCGTATACCGGTAATTCAACAGGGTGATTTTAATTTCAGAACAAAAACTTCCTCCACAGGTTTCCTGAAATATTATGTAAATGTGTCTCATACTAATGTGGCGCTTCGAAACCAGGATGTGGATTCCTTGTCATTGAAAGATGCTTTCTCATTGAAAAATTTAAATATGTACCACAACCTTTCCTGGAAAGAAAACCTGGGCAACCATTGGAAAATCAATACAGGATTATCTTATACTTACGATAAAAATAGTGTCGGTTTAGCTTTGCAGGACAAGGATAATAAAAAGGTAGAAATAATTGACAACCCACTTTATGCCAATAAAAATGTTGGTATTGAGAGCAGGAGAAATTATGCCAATGCAAAAATCGTTTTAGAGAAAAAATTTGGTGGATTAAATGCAGTTCGTTTTGGTGCTGAAAATAATTATAGCAATGAGAAAACGGATATCAATAATAAGAGCGGACTGCTGCAGTCTCAGCAGTTGAGAGAAAATATTTTGTCCGGATTTGTAGAGACAGATATTTATATTACCAATAAATGGGGCGCAAAATTAGGCGCAAGAACAGAGCATTCTCAATTATTAAAAAAATGGAATGTTGCGCCCAGGATATCACTCGCTTACCAATTTCCTGATCGTAGCCAGGCATCATTTGCCTATGGTATTTTTTACCAAAATCCCGAAAGCAAATATTTGCCGGCTTTGAATGCATTGCATTTTCAGGAAGCAACCCATTACATATTACAATACCAAAAAACAAGAAGCGGAAGGAATTTCAGGACTGAAATATTTTATAAAAAATACAATGACCTGGTAAAAACGGAAGAATCAGGTGCCAGGGCAATTAATAACAAAGGATTTGGTGATGCAAAAGGAATTGAATTTTTCTGGAGAGA
>JBDTEF010000249.1:0-2940 GCA_039922615.1 Ginsengibacter sp. | reverse complement strand
AACAGCGCCTGGCAGCAGCATTGAAATACCACCGCCGGAATCGCCAAAAGCTAAAAGCGTATCTCCTAAGGAAGTTGGCATTTTAATACAAAACCTTTCTCCGTTGATAAAAATGGATGGCAAAAGAGTTGCTCTAGTAGTATCAAAGTCAGGATGGTAGAAACCTTTCATTTCCATCGCATGCTGGTCTAATGTTCTAACCCTAAAGAAATATCCTACAAAGATTAATACAAATATGAGTATCACTAACAATACTTTTTTCACTATCCTTAGGTACCTTTTCATAATATGCTGATTAATTATACATAGAATGATTATTCAATTGAGATATTATTATCGCAGTTTAAAATTAATAAATTTTCTAATATTTTTGTTGGTATTGTCAAAAAAGTATTGTACACCTATTTTCTATTGAAAGGTTATTTTGCTTACCTCAAAATAGTAAAATATAGCTACCACTTTTCGTTGACAATACTTGAAACTTATTGATTTTATTTTTTAGGATTTTTTTTATTTTTCTTATGTTAATCAATTCAGTTTTTGAAGAATGTTTTGCAAGATCATGTACTTTTAAACTTTAATCATCTTAAATAATAAAAAAATGTTTGACGAAATTTTGCAAATGGTAAAAGAACATTTGGCAGGAAACCCTGCCATAGCTAATTTGCCCACTGACCAGGCAGATGCAGTACACAATGAAATCGCCAGTCACATAGCCAATGCGACGGCCCAGTCACCGGCGGAGGGTGGCGGCATTTTTGACTCACTGAAAAACGCAATCGGTGGCGGAGGAAACATTACCAGTGCAATTGAAGGCAGCCTGGTTAGTAGTTTAGGAAGCAAATTTGGCCTTTCACCATCTATTACAGGGGCGATTGCCGGCGCATTGCCAGGTTTATTGCAGAAATTTGCCAACAAGCAACAAAACACAGGTAATTAATTTTTGTCCTGCTTAAAGTAAACAATATTTTAAATCAATAAAGGCTGCAAAACATGCAGCCTTTATTGATTATGACGATTTCAATAAAATAAAAATAATCGTTGAAAAAATGAATAATCATTCCATCTAAAACTGAATGAATGCTGAAAAAAATATCGTGTTTTTATTTCAAGACAATTGAAAAAAAGAGGATTAATTGTTGAATAAGCGCAAGATCATATCAATCGAGGAAAATTTGCTTTAATAGATTCGTTAAAAGTTTGCAATAAGTAATTCAACTTGCCAACACCGCACTTTAGTATTCTGCTATTTGTAAGATTCTTCCTATATTGGCGTTGTACATTGCAAATGTTTTTTACGCTGCTTCCCATAAATATTCAACATGAAGCCTGTTACTCTAATTCTTTCTATTATATTTTCTACCATGGCATACGCTCAAGAACAGTTATATCAGGAACCCATACTTACATCTGATTTAGCAATGGAAATGGTAAAGGCAGCAAGTCTGGAAGCCAAAAAAGATAACCTCGCAGTCACTATCACGATAGTAGATCGTTCAGGACAAACGCTTGCCGTATTAAGAGATCACAAAGCTGGTGTGCACACACTGCGCGCCAGTTATAAAAAGGCATACACTGCCAATTCACAGAAAAGAGAGACTGCAGAAATTGGCAAAGGAGTCAAAGACGGAACCATTCCTGAAGACGTAAGATTTCTCGATGAAAATATTTTGATAATGGATGGTGGTATTCCGATAATCATCAACAATATTGTAGTTGGTGGTATAGGTGTCGGAGGTGCTCATGGCAGTGAAGATGTCAGAATAGCTAAAGCCGGAATAAATGCTTTGAATGATTTATTAAAAATAAAAATCATTAAAAAACAATAGCAGTTCACTTTACAACTGCTCTAAGAAAGGAGAGGGCTAAAGAATGATTTTCATAAAATACCATCCTACCCGTTTTTCCTTCTTTTTATTTCCTTATTAATCAATAACAATTCCCTTCCGGTTTGTCCACTCACAGAGGAATTTTCCTGTGCACGGCGCATCAAATAAGGTATCACATCATTGATAGGGCCAAAGGGCAAATACTTGCTCACATTACATCCTGCCTTTGCAAGGTTGAAAGTGATATTGTCACTCATACCATATAATTGGGAGAAATTTACATGAGGTGAATTGAAAGGCACATTGTATTTCTCCATTAGTTGTGTTGCATATAAATTGCTGTTTTCATTGTGTGAGCCAATTACCACTGAAATATCATTTGCAGGATCCAGGCAGAACTCAACAGCTGCATTGTATTCATTATCCGTGGCTTGTTTGGTGTCATTGATCGGTGATGGATAATTATTTTCGGCAGCACGCTCACGTTCTTTTTCCATATAAGCACCGCGCACTAATTTCATTCCCAATTTAAAATTATTTTGCTGTGCAAAAGCATTTACGTCTTTTAAAAACTGTAACCGGTCGTGCCTGTAAAGCTGTGCTGTATTATAAATGAGGGCTTTCTCCACATTGTATTTTCGCATAACGGTAGTAGTTAGTCCATCTACTGCCGGATGAATCCATGTTTCTTCCGCATCAATTAATACACCGATATTCCGCTTTTTTGCGGTTTCACATATTTGTTCAAGCCTAATTACTACTCTACTCCATTCCTGCCCTTCTTCATTCGTCAGAGAAGTCAGATTTAAAATTCCTTTGATCACATCATCATGGTGAGAAGCCTCAGCTACTTTTTGCAATAAATCAAACCTGGCAAAACCGGTCATCTTCACACTCATAAACGGAATATTTGGCTGGGTGGCCGCGTATTCAATAACTTTAATAAATTCCTCTGCGGCATGGTTATAATTCTCCTCTCCTTCTTTTCCTTCCACACCGTAATCCAGGATGACATCCACATGATATTCAGCTAATTTTTTAGCAACCCTGCTCGTTTCTTCTAAAGTTTCTCCACCCACAAACTGGCTAAATATGGTACTCCTGATAATTC
>JBDTEF010000248.1:0-9646 GCA_039922615.1 Ginsengibacter sp. | reverse complement strand
TTAAATTACCTTGACAGAACGAAGAACCTTGCTGAAATCTCCTCCAAATTGGCTTTAGCAAATTGGTAAAAAAGCATGGATACAAGATGATTCCAGCTGGCGTAACGCTTATTCTATTTATCAGTTTATTTTCCCCCGAACAAGTTTATTGAACGATGACCTATCTAATTTGGAAATGATTTGGGCAAATAAAGGTATTTTTGAAAAAGAGAAAATGTTTTTGTTTTGCAACTTAAATTTATTTTAGATACAGAAAAGTTTCTCTATTTTTTAATCGCTTAGGATGAAATCAAAATATAATTAATTAAAAACTTTTTTATGAAAGATGATAAAGACAATGTACAACTGAGTGAGGTAGAAGATCATGATGGCATCCTTACTATTCGTGGAGGTGGGGCAAAACGTAACTGGAATGGAATACATTATAAACAAGGCATGTCAGCTAAAAATGTAGGAACCACAAAACTATCAGCTAATATTGCCACTATACCTCCGGGCGGTGTGGCATTTGCACATATCCATGTTGGGTTTGAGCTTATCCTTTATATCATAAGCGGCAAAGTGCGTCATGAATTTGGTCCTGGTTTAAAAAATGTTTTGGAAAACGAAGGTGGCGATTTCATTTACATAAAACCTGATATACCGCACGAAGTATATAATATGAGCGATACTGAACCCGTGGTTGCTTTTGTTGCCCGTTCCTCTGCCGAAGAGTGGGATAATATTATTCCTTACGATCGGAACCAGGATAGTTAATTAAAATTTTTTAAAAGGAGCATGTTAAAAACCAACTTGCGCAGACTTCCATACATGGTCTGTTGGTCAATTAACATGAAAGAAAAACAAACAATTACCCCGGAGTTTACAATTATAAAAAGATGGCAGATATTATTTCAAATCCAGTTTAATCTGCAATTCCTGTAATTGTTTTTCATCTATTTTAGATGGCGCATCAATCATTACATCCTTTCCGCTGTTGTTTTTTGGAAAGGCAATAAAGTCACGGATAGATTCACTTCCTCCTAAAATAGCACAAACTCTATCGAGCCCAAATGCAATGCCACCATGAGGTGGAGCGCCATATTCAAAAGCCCCTAGCAGAAATCCAAATTTTTGTTCTGCTTCATCTTTACTCATTCCAAGTGCAGCAAACATTTTCTGTTGCAATTCTTTTTGAAAAATCCTGATTGAACCACCACCCAGCTCATTGCCATTCAAAACAAGATCATAAGCATTGGCTTTTATTTTTGCATAAGGATGTTCCAGGTATTTTTCCGGATCTGTTATTTGCGGATCATTGTTGATCATTATTTCTATATCCTGGGGTTGTGGTGATGTAAAGGGATGATGCTTCGCCACCCACCTATTTCCCTCAGAGTCGTATTCAAATAATGGGAAATCAGTCACCCATAATAATTTGAACTCTGCGGGGTTGCGCAGCTTCAACCTATCAGCCATGTGCATACGTAAATCGCTGATGGCTTTCCTGGTTTTTTCCTCTTTACCTGCCAATATTAAAATAATATCTCCTGGTATTGAATGACAAAATGATGCAAATTCTTTTAATTGATCTGAATCGAAAAACTTATCAAAGCTACTTTTATATGTGCCGTCAACATTCACTTTTACAAATGCGAGGCCGCGCATGCCAATCTGTGGCCGCTTTACCCATTCAATTAATTCATCTGTTTGTTTTCTTGAATATTCGCTACCGCCAGGTACCGAAATGGCCAATACAGTTTCGGCTTCATTGAATACCTGGAATTCACTGTGGCTCAATGTTTCAAGGAATACCTTATTTTCCGATTTTAGATTTTTCACTTTCATGTCAAAACGGATATCCGGTTTGTCATTCCCATAATTCCACATGGCATCTTCCCATGTCATTCTCTCTACTTTTTCAGTATAGTCAATATTTTTTACTTGTTTAAACAGGTATTTTGTAAGGCCTTCAAACATTTGTAAAATATCTTCCTGTTCTACAAAAGACATTTCACAGTCTATCTGTGTAAATTCGGGTTGCCTGTCTGCACGCAAATCTTCATCCCTAAAACATTTTACTATCTGGTAATAGCGGTCATAACCACTCACCATCAATAATTGTTTGAAGGTCTGGGGTGATTGAGGCAATGCATAAAATTCACCAGTATTCATCCTGCTTGGCACTACAAAATCGCGGGCACCTTCCGGAGTCGATTTGATTAAAAAAGGCGTCTCAATATCTATGAAATTTTGTTGGTGCAGGTAGTCCCTGGTCGCCCTTGTAACGGCATAACGCAATTCTATATTTTTCTTTACTGCATTTCTTCTTAGATCTAAAAATCGATATTTCATACGGATGTCTTCGCCTCCATCTGTATCATCCTGTATGGTAAATGGCGGTACCAGTGACTTATTCAATATTTTAAATTGGTCAACCAGGATTTCTATTTCGCCTGTGGGAATGTGCGTATTTTTGTTACTGCGTTCATTCACTTTGCCGGATGCCTGTATCACAAACTCACGTCCCAATTGATTCTTATCCAATTCACCGGTAAGTTTTTCATTAAATAATAACTGGGTAATACCATACCTATCGCGCAAATCGATGAAGGTAATACTTCCAAATTTGCGTATGGTTTGCACCCATCCCGCCAGGGTAACTTCTTTTTCAATGGCTGAAATGTTCAATTCGCCACATGTGTGAGTTCTGTACATTGTATTCGTAACTTTTAAAGGGGTGCAAAGATATGTCTTATCCTTTTTTTGATATGGTGGATTTTGTACAACATTTTATTGGCGGAATCCGCGATAATTACCAGGGATAATTCATCATAAAATGCAAAAGTTAACGAAGAAATTTTTTATATAAAAAGTTAAGAAATGTCAAAAACCAGATACATTGGATAATTATATTATAGTTTCGCCCGGTTTTTGAACGTTATTCTGAATTGAAAAGAAAAATTATTTAGTCAACGTTTATTATAATAAACATTTTTAGAATTAAACATTATGAAAAAAGAAATTACATTTTCGTTTCCCGCTGAAGCGATGCAAGGAGCAACGGAAATATATTTATTGGGCGACTTTAATAGCTGGAATATTGAAGAGGCCATTAAATTTGAATATGCATTAGACGGCTTTTTCAGGGCTGTTGCACATTTGGAAGAAGGTCAAACTTATCACTACAGGTTTATGTTAGATAATGGTCGTTGGGTAAATGATCATAACGCCCAGGCTTATGTGGTCATTCCAGAACTGTATGTAGACAATTGTGTAATCACTGTACCTGTTTCAGTAATGGAAAATAATAGTGGAGCAGAAAAGACTAAAGCAGCTAAACATAAAGAAACGCATGAGCCAGAAGTTTCAACTCCAAAAACAACTGAAAAGTCAAAAAAATCCACTGAATCTGATTCGAAGAAAAAGGTAGCTGAACCTGCAACAAAAAAAGAAAGTGCGCAACCTGCTCCTAAAAAAGCAACTGCAAAAGCAGAGCCTGCTAAAGCACCTGTAACAGACAAGACTTCAACTAAGGCTACAAAACCCGTTGTTGATGCAAAGAAAACGGTAGTTCCCAAAATGGATAAGCCCGTAAAAGAAGTTAAGAAGAGTGTGACAAAATCTAAGAAGTAAATATTTTTATCAGGGACCGGGATATATAAAAATATTCCCGTAAACTATAGAAGAAGATTGTTTCATAAGATGCTGCTCGGTCAAAATTTATTCATAAATTTTTTCCCCGCAGCATTTTTTTATTCATTCATCATAAAAAAGGTTTGGATAATCAGTAATAATTCCGTCAACGCCCATTTTTATTAACTGATCTATTTTCTTTTTCGAATTAACAGTCCAGGGTATAATCAGCACACCTGCTGCATGGCAATTGTGGATCATTTTTGATGTGACTAATTTATAATTTGGGCTGTAGGTATTTGGCATATAGCCCAATGAATGTATATTTTTTTCAAAGGATCTTCTGTTGAAAAAATCAACCAGGAGGGCTGTCTTTATTTCCGGGTAATGTAAATGTATATATTGGAGTACACGTTTGTCGAATGATTGAATAATCGTCCATCTTTCTATGTCAGCTTCCTTAATGGCTGCCATTACCAATTCAGCAAAGGTGGAAGGTTCAGGATGATAAGTTTCATCACCACTGCGGTCACTTTTTATTTCAATATTATATCTTACAGGAGGCCTTCTCATGGTACGCATGTGATAAATAACGCTGTCAACAATAGTGGTGAGCAAAGGTTTGATAGCTGGAATTTTTTCTTGCTGAGGGAAATTTGGGTTTGGCTTTATCCCTACGTCGTACTTTTTTATTTCATCATAATCCATATGAAAAAGTGGCAATGCTTTTCCTTCTTTTTTTGTGAGATAACTACCACCAGGTTTTGTAGTAATTAAATAATCGAAAAAAGGGTCGTGACTTACTACCACTTTTTTATCTTTTGAAATTACCACATCCATTTCTAGTGTTGTAACGCCAAAATCTATCGCTTTCAGAAATGCCGGAATCGTGTTTTCCGGCATTAGACCCATACATCCACGATGCCCCTGTTTATCAAAATTTTCATCAAGTGGTTTATTGGAAGAAGTCAGCGTACGGTTTATTCTGCAGCCTAAAAATGATAATGCCATAAAAAACGGGATAAGATTTTTCATTCATTTTTGATTCAACAAAATACCGATGTTAGATGATCAAGATAATACAAATCTCATTGAAAGAGAATTTTTCAATTTGAGACACTACTCTAAAAATAAAATTGGTTGATGTTCAACCAGGTTTGAAATGCAAAAATGTTTTTTTGTTTGCAGTCATATAACTGATGGTAAATTAAAAAAAAATCCCGGAATTGCTTCCGGGATTTTTACAATGATTTCAGTAAATGCTATTGAACGATCAGTTTATCTGATGTATTCAATTCCTTGCTGTTCATTTTAATAATGTACATACCTTTTGTCAATTGATTTAAAGGAATGGTGATTGATTCACCAGCTTCGACTTTGGATTTTTGTAAACTGTAAACTATTTTTCCGCTTAGATCAATTAACTGAATATTTACATTACTCAATTTTTCACCGGCTTTTAAAATAGCTTTATCTGTGGCTGGATTTGGTTGTATTTTCCAAGCATTGCCATTAGCAGATAATACGACTGTAGCAATAGCTGAATAGCTACGTCTGCCATCAACATCTACTTGTTCAAGGCGATAATAATTTATACCTGATACAGCATTGTAATCAGTAAAATCGTATGCCTGCATCTGCGAAGAATTTCCTTTTGATTTTACGCTTCCCACTTCAGTATATTTTTGGCCATCTGTACTATGCTGTACGCCAAAGTGGTCATTATTTGTTTCATTGGCAACGCTCCAGTTAAGCAATACATTATTACTTTTTGCTTCGGCGGTAAATGTTAACCACGTCACCGGTAATACATAATTGATGCTGAAGTCAGCATTTGAAATATCAAAGAAGATATTATCTACCGCTTCTATTTTAATGCGGGCTTTTTCTGTATTTACTTTTGGAACAGTGATTTCTACTTCGCCATCATTGTCAGTTGCAGCCACAAGTGTAGTTGTAAAATCGACTCCACCATTGAGTGACAATAAAACATTTACTTTGGCACAATTCACAGGTAATTTGTTTGTATTTGCCACATCCCAGGTAATTGTTTTCTTTTCACCACCACTCCATACTATTTTGCTATTTTCTTTTAGTGAAGTAATGATAAATGGTCCGGAAGTGTCGACACTTACTTTAGAATCATCACTTTTATTGCTGCCGCCCCCGGGATGATTATCCCTGGCAGTGAATCTGAAATTCATTTCTCTCGAAACAGAAGGAAGCGCTTCCCATTTATTGGCTTTTTTTCCGCTCAGTATGGTTTCCAGGTTTGGGAATACTCTAGTCTGATTGGTGGAATAATTGATTGAACGAAACAGGGGTCCTTTCTTTGAGGTAGGCTTGGGCAAAGTATTTGCGCCTTTTTCATAGATATCAATTTGCTCCCATGTATAAGACAATAAATCTGTAGCATCCATATCTGTGGCAGTTCCTGTTAATTGGAAAGGAGTATTAGCGGGTATGATATAATCTTTACCTGCACTTACAACCGGGGTTGCATTCCCGGTAGCTGAATTTACAGAACAACCTCCTGCTTTTGATTTGATATAATTAGTTACCTGTGCAATGCTCACCGCGTGAAAATAATCATCGCTATGTGGTTGTACATCTGTACTTCCCGTGATCCCTGCGTAACCCATAATAGTACTACCACTTCCCGGTTCTACATTTGCACCGGAACCTTCATCGCGGTAGGTGAATGTGTGATTGGCACCGAACTGATGGCCCATTTCATGTGTCCAATAATCGATCACCATATAATCGATTAATGTCGGATCATTATAGGCAGTAAATCCACTACCTTTTTGCCCACTCGTACATACACATGCAATACATCCTGCGTTACCATTATTATCACTAAACTTAGCTACTTTGCCGAGCAGATGACCGATGTCATAATTTGATTTTCCAATTCTTTTATCGATGGTTTTTTGTGTCTCACTATTCCACTTACTATTGGTTGCAACCGGCCATGGGTCTGTTGCCGGATCTAAATAAATCAGTGAATCTTCATTATCTACAAAAACCATTCTCACACCATAATCACGCTCATATACCTGGTTGGCACGTGTAAGATTAGTAACTAAAGAGGCCATTACTTTTCCAATTGCTACGGAAGTGTCGGTAGAATCTGCAGGACTTAAAAAAACGCGTGAATATTCACCGTTAACGCACAACGCTAATCGAAAAATACGCAGGCTATCATCATCTGCATTTCCGGCAAGAGGTGTCTTCTTATCAGTTCCCTGGATAGAATTGAAAGTATCATCTAATTCACACCGGAATGATGACTTATCATTCTCGTTCCTGGAATTTACAATATATATTCCTTCTTTTTGATTCAAAGGGTTTATGTAAAAAGTAGGATTTTTTGCGGAAGTTACCATCGCATGAAAACCGGCAGGCGTTATATCAAACCTGATTGTAGCAGATGGATCTTCTATTCCACGACCGGCAAAAGATTTTAGATTTGGATATTTTGCTGCCAGTTTTGCTTGCATTACAGGCGCTTCAACAATCCTGAATCTTTCTATTTTCCCCTCTGCATTCGGAACAGAAATGATAAAATTAGATGAGGAAACTTTTACCGTTTTTTCTAATGGCGCACCGGCGATATCATTTCTTAAAAGATTTTCTTTTAATTGGTATAAAGTATACCTGGCGGGCTTGAATTCGTTGGCAAATAAATCCTGGCCTTTACTAGCCTGGGATTCATTGGTTGGTGTCCAATAATTTTTTTGCTGCGCCGAGACAAAAGTGACGCTTAAGCAAAAGAGGAAACTTAATAGATTTTTTTTCATGTTGGTTGATTTAGTGTTGCAATGAAAGTAGGATAATATTTTTCAAACCATTTAATTTCTGTAAGGAAACTGTCTAAATAAATAAATTAATTTTTATTATATATTATTCATTAAAATATTTAGATTCGATATTTCTACAATTATTATTCAAAAAAGATATCAATATTTTTATAGCTCAGTAATACTTTTAAGATATAAATTATCAAATGATTCCATGGGAAAATTTCTCCGGTTTCATTATGAAGAAATATAATACCTCCTATTTAATAGTTAAGGAATCGTTTATATTCTATGGGAGGATAAGAAAATGATATAAATCACTTTTTAAAATGTATTTCATCATAAAAATGCTGCGTTAACTATCTAAATTTGCGATTGTTAGATTTAGGCGATTATATTCTTTTTGCTTTATAAAAATGGCCATTCATTTCTAAAATTTTTAATTATGAAATCAGCAGCTTCCAATCATTTATTTGTGTATAGTTCCCTTCGTAGAGGGTTTCAGCACGGCGCATATGATTACGTAAAACAATATTTTAATTATATTTCTGATGGAAGAGTAAAAGGATTTTTAAATGATATGGGAGATAAGCCTGTGGCTACTCCTACTTCAGAAAATGCTTTTATTATTGGTGAATTATTTGAATTAAATACTGACGATGCATCCTATGTCTTTGGGCAATTAGATGACTATGAAGGATTAATTACTGAATGCGGTGAAATGCCAATGTATAAAAGAGAATTGACTACAGTTTATAAAGAAGATGGAAATACAACCGAGGCATGGGTATATTGGTACAATGGTGATGTGAGTGGAACACCTGTTATTGCCTCAGGAAATGTATTGGATTATATGAGATCAAGATAAATTTTTTTTTGGATTTTTCATTTAAATTTTTATTCAAATAATTCAGATTTACAACAAATAAACGGTGATTTTAATTTTCTTATACGCGGTGCACACCTTCGGTGCTGACCGCTAATCCCCGGTGAAAGGTTGAGTGGTAGCGGTCGGTACGCATGGCGTCAGGCAGCGGTTATACTGAAAGAATTTATTAAAGATTTATGCTAAACTTTTTCTGAGAAAAATTGTACTTATTTTTCAAAACCACGGTGCCTACCTTCGATGCTGACCACAATTTCCTACTTTGAAACAACATTTATCGCGCTTACTTTTGATACGCTTTAAAAAATTTATAAAATTTTTAATGAAATATAAGTTGGGCAATCGTTCTGATTGCCCAACTTAATTACTTATCCTATTTAGCTTTTACCTCAACCCTTACACCTTCACTATGCGCGGTAAATTCAGGCGCATACATACATTGAATAGTAGTAATTCCGTTGCTGAAATTTCCTGCATGTGTTACAAACATTGGATATTCAAAAACGTAGGTTCCTTTGCTCAAATAATTAAAAAAGAAATTCGTGCTAACATCCTTTGTAGTTTCATAATATCCCAAGCCTCCCTGGTATTTATATTCACTGATCACATTGGTTGGTTCCATCGCTGACGCACGCATGTCCTTCATGTGTACGTATTCCATATCACGATCTACACGAAGCTCAATGCGCACTTTTATTTTATCGCCGATGTTGATGATATCCCCGTCATTTATTGGAGTAAGTACAGGCCCTTTGTCCGTATTTTTTTCTACAAATAATTTTTTAGACAATTTTAAAGGCGTTTCAGCAAAAGTTATTTTATCGAGGTTTTCAAAATATTGCCAATAAACTGATCCCCAACTTGGAAGCCCGGTGGAAGAAGTATTTGGTAGAGACAGATTCGACGGAGTTCTTTCCAAGATTGTAACTTTTATATTTCCCATTTCGGGTTTTACTTTATCACCTTCAATTCTTTTCTTGAAATACCCGGTGCCGGCTTCCTGGTTTTCATCTTTACTATTGATAGTTGTATTGCCCAAATTGATTACTACATTTCTTTCCTCCGATAACCAATCTGTACCTTGCAGTAATAACGCATAAACCGCTTCTGCCGTGGCTTTGGTTGTTTCCCAATTATTGGTTTGCTTGTTTTTCAATAACCATGTTTTAAGATCAGCTATTGTATTTTGGTCTTTGGATATTTCAGTAAATGCTTCAATCATCAATGCCTGTGATTCGATAGGAGCCTGGTACCACCAATAACCCGGGCGATCCCATTCTTTCCAATACATTCCCAATTCAGGATTGTTGATTGAATTTTCTTTTAATGAATTAATAATACC
>JBDTEF010000247.1:0-3543 GCA_039922615.1 Ginsengibacter sp. | reverse complement strand
ATAACCGCGAGATGGGTCAGATGGCCAATACAGATTTAATGATTGCCGATTTTAATAAAATTATTTCTATGATCTCCTCCCAATATGCATTGCATATAGGTGATATCATTTTTACAGGTTCTCCACTTAGTATATGCGAAGTATTTGATGGAGATAAATTAGAAGCTTTTTTGGAAGATGACAGTGCCTTGGAATTTGAGGTTAGGGGAGAAGGTTTAAGGTTGTAGGTTGTAGGTTGTAGGCATAAGCAAAAAGCGAAGACTCGAGTGAATCATAGCTCATAGCTCACAGCTCATATAGCTCAATCATTCTCCACCGTTTCCAAACTAGCACTCACACTCTCCGGGGACAACATCGCATTGCGCATGGATATTCCACGAACTGCATTCTGGCTAAATTCCAAAAAGGCATTTTTGGAAAGTTCGTCATCACCGATCATCACAGGAACACCAATATCACCTCCTTCCCGGATGGATTGCACCAATGGTATTTCTCCAAGAAAAGGAATATCAAATTCTTCCGCTAACCTTTTACCACCTTCCTTTCCGAAAATGTAATATTTATTTTCCGGTAATTCTTTTGGTGTGAAATAACTCATATTCTCAACAAGGCCGATCACCGGCACTTTCAACCCCGGTTGGTTGAACATGGCAATTCCTTTTTTCGCATCTGCAAGTGCTACCAATTGCGGGGTAGTCACTACTATTACGCCCGTAACAGGAACGGTCTGTACAATGGTTAAATGGATATCGCCTGTTCCGGGTGGCATGTCAATGACCAGGTAATCCAAATCGCCCCAATCCACATCTGATACAAACTGCCTGATGGCGCTGCTAACCATGGGGCCACGCCAAACCACAGCTTGTTTTTCATCTACAAGTAAACCTATGCTCATTAACTTGATGCCATATCTTTCCAAAGGAACTATTTTACTTTTTCCATCTACCTCACGCATCACGGGCCTTTCGCCTCTTACACCAAACATAATGTGTACACTTGGGCCATAAATATCAGCATCCATTAAACCAACTTTAGCTCCGCCCTCAGCAATGGCGAGCGCAAGGTTCGAGGCCACCGTACTCTTGCCGACACCACCTTTTCCGCTCACTACAGCAATAATATTTTTTACCCCTTTTAAAACATCTTTTTTATCCGTACGTATAGAAGTCGTTTTACTGCTCCAGTTGACAGTTACTTCGGCAGCGGGATATACTTTTTGAATAGCTTTAACGCAATCATTTTTTATTTTATCTTTCAGTGGACAGGCAGGCGTCGTAAGAATTACGGTAAATGAAACAGCATTTTCTTTTATAACGAGGTCGCTTATCATATTCAAACTTACCAGGTCATTTTTTAAATCAGGCTCCTGCACTGTACTTAAGGCCTGCATTATATCTTGTTCAATCATGGTGGAATTTTTTGTTAAAAACTAAGGATCGCGGCAAATTTAAACATTGATAACCTTACTTTGTTTCAATAAATGGGAATATTTTGAAATTGACAATTCCTACGTTCAATTAAAAAAACCGAACTTTATCTTATGAAGAAAAATGTACTTTACCTGATGGTTTTTCTTTTTGCATTGCCAGTGGCGGCGAAGGCTCAATTTGAAAACTTCAAAGATTCAGTAATTCAATTATATGGAGTGGTGATGACTGCGGATAGTTTGCAGGCATTACCCGGTGTAAGCATATCTGTGAAAGGTCGGAATCAAGGGACCGTGAGCAGCGACCAGGGTGTATTTTCTATCGTTGTTTTAAAAGGTGATAACCTTGAATTTACAAGTGTTGGTTACAAGCCGCAATTAGTAAATATTCCGAAGAACCTGGAAGGTAATCAGCATAGTATGATTCAATTATTGGTGCAGGATACCGTTTACCTGCCCGCAACAATTATTAAAAAATATCCTACCAGGCAAGAATTCGAACGTGATTTTGTCAATGCGAAGGTGCCTGATGACAAACTGGAAATAGCTCGAAAAAATCTTTCTGCGGATAATCAACGGGCTTTAATGGCAGTTTATCCACGCGATGGTCGTGAGGCGAATCAATACTATATGAAGCAAAAGCAAAGAGAATATTATTCCGCAGGACAATTGCCTCCTCAAAATATTTTCAATCCTTTGGCCTGGGCAGAGTTCATAAAAGCCTGGAAGAGGGGAGATTATAAGAAAAAAAATTAGTCGTTATTACTATTACGATATGAATCAGGAATTTTATATTGCTGAATGTCGAGGCAATTATATCCATAAGATTAATTATTGAGAAATATAGTCAGGTTCTACACGTTGGCAATCCCTTGCGATTGCCCTATTTGGGAAAAACAATTTGATTTTACACGCAGGGCAATCCCTTGCGTATGCTCAATTACGGCGATTAGATTATCAGGAAAGATTTTTCTTTTAAAAAACTAAAATTGTCGATTTAAAGATTTAAAATATTCTTCGTTTATATGTCAACATTTTATTTAAATAATTTTTAATTTTTCGAACTATAATCTATTTTGACAGGGCAACCGCAAAGGATTGCCCCTACAAATGCATTAAAACATTTTTGTAACCAATCCATTTGAAAATCAGAAATGTCCTGTGCTTTATCTTCCTAAAAAAATCATTATCGGTAAATATTTTTCTTCTTCCAGGACATTTAATTTTAAACAGGTTAATTTTGCCCGACTTAATTAAAAAATTATGACGATAAAAAATGTAGCTGTAATTGGCGCCGGTACAATGGGAAACGGTATTGCGCATGTATTTGCACAAAATGGTTTTAAAGTAAACCTAATTGATGTTTCGCAGGTACAATTGGAAAAAGCGTTGGTCAATATCAATAAAAATCTTGACAGGCAATTATCAAAAGGAGCCATTTCTGAAGAGGTAAAAAATAATACCAATCAAAATATAGCTATATTTTCTTCTATAAAAGAAGGCGTATCAGACCAGGACCTCGTGGTAGAAGCCGCTACAGAAAACCTCGATTTAAAATTGAAAATTTTTAAAGAAATAGATTCGTTCGCGCCGGCGCACTGCATACTTGCGAGTAACACCTCTTCCATTTCCATCACAAAGATTGCATCGGCTACATCGCGGCCATCAAAAGTAATCGGCATGCATTTTATGAACCCGGTGCCGGTAATGAAATTGGTTGAAATAATCAATGGTTATAGCACTGATAAGAAGGTAACTGAAACTATTATTTCTCTTTCCAAAGAACTGGGTAAAATTCCTTGTGCCGTAAATGATTATCCTGGATTTATTGCCAATAGAATTTTAATGCCAATGATCAATGAAGCGATTTATAGTTTGTATGAAGGTGTGGCAGGTGTAGAAGAAATAGACAATGTGATGAAATTGGGTATGGCACATCCGATGGGACCCTTACAATTGGCAGATTTTATTGGTCTTGATGTTTGTTATTCTATTTTAAACGTTTTATATACTGGCTTTGGGAATCCAAAATATGCGCCGTGCCCATTATTAACGAATATGGTAAATGCAAAAATATTAGGAGCTAAGAGTGGTGAAGGATTTTATAAATATACTCC
>JBDTEF010000246.1:0-3726 GCA_039922615.1 Ginsengibacter sp. | reverse complement strand
CCTAAATATACAGGCTGATTTGAAAGTGCATACCATATATGAAATGGCCAAAGAGGGCAATGAAATTGATTTACCCTAAAAGAAATTTTTATTTCAAAACGTTGCATCCCATTCAATAGGTAGGAATCATAAAATAAATTAACCATTCTATTTTTTCTACAAATAAAAATAGAGTGAATCAGTCAAAATTATCCAGTCAAAATCCAGCAAATTAATGGACGTCTTTTAAAAATGAGGATACTAATTTGGCCTCTTTTTCCTCCGGGAATTTATAAGATTAAATGTTCAGGCAAGTTGCGAACCTGCTAACATTTAATTTTTGCCCTGCATAATAAAATGTGTTCACCAAATATCTTTTGCATTAAGTAAAAGTACCCATTCATTAAATCCTGCATTTCTATTGTTTGGAAGTCCAACACCTTTGGAAAATAAAAAAACATAAACATAAAAATTATGCATTTCAAAACGATGTTCATCGCGGCGCTTTCTACAATAATCCTTTTTTCTTCATGCAATACAGAAGATGTAACAAAACCTACTCCTACTGTGGTGAAAGAATGGGAGGCAACCCACACTGCCACAAACCAGGCAGGGATAAATTGTAACTTGTCACAATACATAACAAATACAAGCGATTTTGCCATTTTACAGAAAGTGGAATTTTTATAAGCCAGTTAAAGCCTCAAATAGACCCTACTTAATGATTGTATTCCTATTTGCCAGGATCGCTGATGTTTGTCGATTTTGATTATTTAAAGGAATTTTATCCGTGCCCGCAATTCTTTATGTAAAAAAGTGCTGCAAATAGCATGATGTTCCAAAATAATTTAAACGCCTAAATTTTCAATTACACAAATGTCAATTTTCAATTCTCTTTTGTCATTTTCCATATCAGCCATTATTTTTGCAAACCTCATATTACACATGAGATTGATAAGTTCTAAATGGCAAATAAAAGATTAATAAAAAATGGAATACCTATTTCAGTTGCGTTAAATCCAACGCTTGAGGCTGAAAGTATACGTCCACAAATTCCACAAAATAAAAAGAGATTGGTTACCATCGCTGCTTTGGCAGTGTTGATAGCAGTTTGTATCAGTTTCATTGCTAAATTCTTAATGAACCTGGTTTATTTCATCACCCGACTTTCTTTTTACGGTGAAGTAGGCGTTTCTCATGTAACGCCTGTGGGAAATCATTTAGGTTTATGGGTAATATTAATTCCGGTTGCCGGAGGTGTTATTGCCGGTTTGATGGCATTATACGGTTCAAAAGCGATTCGTGGTCATGGTATACCTGAAGCGATGGAACAAATATTAACCAACCAGAGTAAGATAAAACCAACTATTACCTACCTCAAACCAATATCTTCAGCGATTGTGATCGGTACTGGTGGCCCGTTTGGGGCGGAAGGCCCCATTATTGCTACTGGTGGCGCTTTAGGTTCCACATTGGGTCAACTTTTAAATATTTCCCATAATGAACGGAAAGTTCTTTTAGCTGCCGGCGCCACGGCTGGTATGGCAGCTATTTTTGGCAGCCCGATCGCATCCATTTTTTTGGCCATTGAACTATTGCTGTTTGAATTTTCACCGCGTTCAATTATTCCTGTAGCCTTAGCCTGTATTACAGGTGCTGCCGGGCATCATTTTTTATTTGGCCCCGGGCCTGTATTTCCTGTAGGTCATTTTATTGAGACGCCATCGAACACTGCTTTATTGATTTATAGTTTTCTTGGAATCATAACAGGATTTCTTTCAGTATTTGTTACTAAAATTGTTTATTGGATAGAAGATGGCTTTGAGAAATTACCAGTTCATTGGATGTGGTGGCCTGCGATTGGTGGATTGGTTGTTGGTATTGTAGGATATTTTTCACCACGTACACTGGGTGTTGGTTATGAAAATATTACAGATATTCTATCGGGCAACATGCCCATTATGGCTGTCCTTACACTTTGTTTGCTAAAGTTTGTGTCATGGGCAGTTGCATTAGGAAGTGGTACATCCGGCGGTACGCTCGCACCCATGATGACAATTGGCGGAGCAGCCGGTGCGCTAATGGCTAGTGTAATAATATTTTATTTTCCCGGTTCCGGAATTACGTTATCCCTGGCAGCATTGGTATGTATGTCAGCATTATTTGCAGGAGCCTCCCGCGCCTTACTTACCTCTATCATTTTTGCCCTGGAAGTTACGGGGCAGTCAAATGCCTTACTACCATTATTAGCCGCATGTACCGCTTCCTATTTTATATCTTTTTTCTTCATGGAAAATACCATCATGACCGAGAAGATTACCCGCCGCGGTGTAAAAACCCCAGACTCTTATGAGCCCGATATCCTGGATTCTATTGGGGTAAACCAGGTGGTCAATGAAAATGGTGTAGTGTTCAGCGAAGACAATACCATTGAAGAAGTGCGTAATTGGTTAGAATTGGAACCAGAATATAAAAGCAATTATTTTATAATTACTAATAACGAAAATGAATTTCGCGGTATCATCAGTTCTTCCAGCCTGTTCAGTAACCATCATCTGTCTGAAAAGAAAGTGGGTGAACTGATTAAAAGAAACAGCGTATCCGTTAGCAATGACAGCAGCTTACGCGCTGCAGTAGAATTAATGGCTAAAGAAAATATTGATATGTTACCGGTAGTTTCAAAAGAAAACAACATCATTGGTATCCTTTCCTATAAAGACATTATTGCTGCTTATAAAAAAGACCTGGACAATGATATTAAGAAAGCGCCATCCATTTCGTTAAAAAGAAACCGGATGAAAATGTTAGTTCGTGGGCAAAGAGTAATTAATATTTTTAAGAAGGATTAATGAATAGTTTGCCCTGCAAAATTTCTCTATTAGTATTCACGTATATTAAAAAAAATAAAATTCAAACGCGGTAATTTTTTTAAGAATAAATATTTTCTTATATTTATTCCAGGATTTAATTATTAGGGGGATTTGGGTTTTTGATTACTGAATGTATCATATTGAAATAATATGAACCAAATGATTTTACCTCAATAAATATAAAACAACCCTTCTTCCTATTAATTTTAGCGGTAAAGTTCCATAGCTGCTGTCGGATTCTTTAAGAATGCCAGGCTATGGCCGGAATAAGAATAGCAGTAATGCTGGCAGCAGGAATATTTGATTCTTTTACCAGGTAGCCAGAATTCTTCAATCCCTGAAAGCGGAGTTACAGAAAAAATTCTAACACTTATTTTTCCAGGGAACGCAAATAAACTACTTTTTGATCACTCACTAAATCCCGCAATCATGAAAAAACAATTACTTTCATTTCTGACAATGTTTTTGTTTTGTGTAGATAACGCATCTGCACAGACTACTCGCTATGTGAAACAAAATAGCACCGGTGATGGTACTTCCTGGACCAATGCTTCCGGCGATTTGCAAGCCATGATTAATTCCTCTATTCCCGGCGATCAGGTTTGGGTAGCAGGTGGCACTTATTATCCAATCAGGAGAGCCGATTCACTTGACGTTATCTCACCAAATAACCGGCACAATGCTTTTGTATTAAAAAATGGTGTAAAAATTTATGGTGGTTTTATAGGTTCCAATGAAACACTGCTAACTCAAAGAGATTCTACACGTAAAACTAATAACACAATTTTAAGTGGGGATATCGGAATAGTTGGAGATGATGCTGACAATGCTTACCATGTAGTAATCAGTGGAAATAATGTTGGTGCCGGAGAACTCA
>JBDTEF010000245.1:0-5403 GCA_039922615.1 Ginsengibacter sp. | reverse complement strand
ACGATCCCCGGCTTTAGATGTAATATATTAAGCACGTATGCTTTGAGTTTATCGAAAAATTCTAGCAGGGTAATTTCTTCTTTGTGCAATGTCCAAATGGTTTCCCGCAAATTCATCATTACATTTTTAGCCGTAAGATTTATTTCCTTTAATTGTTCTAATTCATCATTTTTATTCATCTCCTGGCTCTTATCTATCAGCCAGTCACTATTGCTGCTTATAAAACTTATTTGAGCGCCGATGTTATCGTGTAATTCACGGCTGATTCGCTCACGTTCCTGTTGAAGTTGGTGTTGCAATTCAAGCGCACGGATCTTTTGAATATATTTCCTGTGATTATAATAATATACGATAAAAGCAACGGCACCAATTAAAAAGAGGATAGCAATCGTTAAGAACCACCAACTTTTCCACCACGGTATTTTTATGATAATGACAATATTTTTTTTAATTAAATTTCCTTTTGAAAGTGCGGCGCTGCATACAACCTTTAGCGTAAAAGTGCCGGGAGAAAGATTATATTTAATTCCTGTTGGATTATGCGTGGTTTGCCAGGTATTATCGAAACCAGAGAGTTGGTATTGGTACAGATATTCAGTATTATTAAGAAGACCCAGCGCAGCCAGATCAAATTGCAGGCGATTTTGAAAATGTTTTAAAACGATTGTATCAAAGTTTGTATTAATTTCATGATCATTGACAATAAACTTTGTGAGGTTCAATACGGGATTATCTTTCATCGAGGAAAACTTTGCAGGATAAAATGCTGAGATGCCATTTACCCCTCCAAAATAAAATCTACCTGCCTCTGTTTTTATGGCAGCGGATGTATTAAATTCACTCTCCTGTAATCCAAGTTCTTTAGAAAAATTTTTAATGGCACCGGTTTCATCCACGCTGCTGATTCCCAGGTTAGTGCTTACAAAAACAGAAGTATTTCCATTCGGTAAAATCGCATAGATGCAATCGTTTAATAATCCTGTCAACCTGGTTATAATATTGATCAGCTTACCGCTATTTGTAAAAAGATAAAGACCCTTATCAGTACCTAACCAAATTTTTTTATCAGCAGTTTCAGCAAAGCACCTGATCACATAGTTTTCCGGAACGCGAAGGGTTATTAATTGCTGTCCGTTCTTTAAGAAATAAACCAAACCATTTGTAGACCCTATCCAAAGATCATTATCAGAAGTTAACATGAAACCGGTAAGATTTCCTCCGGGTTTATCCGAAGAGAAAACGGTCATGCTGGAAGTAATTTTATTTTTTTGAATGGTGCATTTCAACAGGTTTTTTGCGGTGGTATAATAGAAGGTTGTATCACTTATTTTTTGGATGATGTTACCAAAATTTATATCGGGAATTAGTTTTTGGTTTGGTTGAAATGGGATAATTTTTTTGTCTGAAAGGTTGAAAAAGCACAAGCCTTTATTGGCCGTTAGAAGCAAATAATTATTTCCTGATAATTTTTTGATAGATAGAATATATCCTGCATCCGCATCAGAGAAAGACTTTGTCCAAAGAGGATTGGCCAGTGTATCATATAATTGAATCAATCCTTCGTAACCACCGGAAAGCAACCAATGTTTTTCCTCATCAAAACAAAGACTGCGAATAAAATTGTCTTTTTCATTTGGATAAATAAAATTTTCAAAGGGAACTTCTGTATTTTCAATTCTTTTCACATCATCATTGGTCAAAAGCCAGATGCGGCCAAATGCATCGGTATAAATATCATTTATAAAACCTGTAGCAACTACCGGTTGCCTTGTGAGGGTAATAAACTCTTTTTTTTGGATTAAAGAAGTATCAAACTCGAACAGATCATTTACGTTACTTGCCAGCAATTGGTTTTTGTTTCCCATGGCAAGCCGGCCGGAGAAGGTGCTCATTTTTATGCTTTTGTCAGGAATGAGAATTGCCTCATACATTTTGTGTATATAAATAGATGATAATGCTTTTTTGGAAAGGATAAATAGTCGTTGGTCACTACAGGTGATCGCAAGAATTTCATCTTTACATATAAAATCGTCGAATGAATTATTTCTTAAATTAAATCGCCATATGTGATTCCTGGCATGTATTACAAAGAGATATTGATCGTTTTTTGTTAGCGGGGATTTATATAAAAAAAGTACAGAATATACAATACTGTCAATCTTTTCCGCCTCTTTAAAAACAGATTTTAAAAAATGACCTTCTTTATTATATTCAACAATACCCATACCCTTTTGAAAACAAAAAATACCTTCTTCAGTTTCATAAACAGGAATGATGGCATAGTATAGATCGGGTGAAACGCTGCCTGAAATAATTTTTTTAAAGGAATTATTTCGTGCAGAATATTCCAGTATTCCCTGGACGCAGCTTATCCAGATCTTTCCATTTTTTAATTTAAAAAAATGGACCGGGGAATTGATAGCAATGTTCTTACCATTTACAACCGGATTTATTTGTTCAAGATTATAGCCATTGTAACGCTGCATACCGGTAATGGTAGAGAACCACGTATAGCCATTCTCATCAGTAATTACGTCTGTGGTTGTATTATTAAGCAATCCCTGTTCATAGTTCAATGTTTTTTCAGAACATCTTTTATAATTGGAGCCCGGCTGCTGGGCAAAAAGATTGGATAAAACAAATAGGAAAAAAAATGTAAAAATGCATTTGGATGCATTCATAGCCTGGGACTTTACTATAAAAATAGCGCATATGAGTTATTGTTTCAAATAAAAATTCGAGCCAGCTTTACATAGTTATTTTAATATAAATGTTTTTATGCAAATGGAAAAGGAATCAACCAGGAAGGTAAGAGAAATTAGCGTATTGTCTTGTTATCCTGAAACCATTTTTTGTTTGCTAAAATATAAAAACAAACTAATATTTTTTAATGCCACACCATTTCTTAAAAAAAATTAAAAACACCTATTATGCCTACTAAATTTCTACCCATCAGTTTAATGGTTGCTTTCTTTTGGTGCTTTACATTTAATGCGTTTTCCCAGGGAGGCACATTGCCATTGAATGGCTCCGTTAATGGTAAAATACAGGCAAATGCCACTGATACATGGCAGGTAACCACCACATCTGATGGATTACTACAATTTACAATTACTTCAAATGACCCCAGCAATTATGTGAACGCAGCATTATATGACCATAATGGAACTACTGTAATAAGCAACGTTGGGACTTCAACTCCCGGCGGCCATGTTGTTGTAAGTGTAGATGGCTTATCCGCCGGCACCTATTTTGTAAAAGTTTATGCTTATTCACCTCCACAAAATCCGGCATATACGCTTTCAAATACATTTACCACTGCACCTGTGGCAAACGATATGGAACCAAATAATTCAAGAACGCTGGCAAGTTTATTAAAGTTAAATGATAGTACAACCGGGCATGTTGGTTTCTACTATAATAATTTAAGAGATACAAGTGATTGGTATAAAGTAACTACCACTTCTGATGGGTTATTGCGATTAAAAATTACTACAGAGCCTGCCTCTCAGAGTTTTTATTTGAATTGTACGCTTTATGATAATAACGGTATGACGGTATTAAATTCTAATACAACCACAGGAAATACAAGTACTTTATTATATACGGATGGTCTGGATGCAGGCACATATTATGTAAAATTGTCCCAGTATAATACAAACGATTATGTTTCTTATAAACTCGCGGACAGTTTATTTGCTCCGCCTGTTGCCAATGATGCTGAGCCAGATAGTACGCGGGCCCTTGCATTGACCCTGCCATTAAATGGTGGCAGGACCGGCCATTTAGGATACTATTATAACAATCACAGGGATAGTACTGATTGGTACAAAGTAACCACAACAAGTGATGGTTTATTGCGCCTTTATATTACTACTTTACCAAGTACAGTTAGCGATTATATTAATTGTACATTGTATGATAATAACGGTGTTATCGTTTTGAATTCGAATACGACAACAGGAAATACCAACACAATTATAAACACTGATGGATTAGATGCTGGCACCTATTACATAAAAATGTCCCAGTATAATGTTGGAGACTACGTTTCTTATAAACTGGCGGACAGTTTATTTGCTCCGCCTGTTGGCAATGATATAGAACCGGATAGTACGCGCGCCCTGGCATTGACACTGCCATTAAATGGGGGAATGACCGGCCATCTGGGATATTACTATAACAATCACAGGGATAGTACAGATTGGTATAAAGTAACGACCACCACTGATGGCTTATTGCGGCTCTTCATAACTACAAAACCAAGTACATTGAGTGCTTATCTCAATTGTACCCTTTATGATAATAATGGCATTATTGTTTTGAATTCTAATACAACAACAGGAAATGCCAGCACAATTATAAATACTGATGGATTAGATGCGGGAACCTATTATATAAAATTGTCCCAGTATAACAATACCGATTATGTTTCTTATAAATTGGCTGACAGTTTATTTGCTCCCCCTGTTGCCAATGATGCTGAGCCGGATAGTACGCGGGCTCTTGCATTGGTATTGCCATTAAATGGAGGAATGACCGGCCATTTAGGATACTATTATAACAACCACAGGGATAGTACCGATTGGTATAAAGTAACTACTACTTCTGATGGATTATTGCGCCTATATATGACTACAGAGCCAAGTACAGTGAGCGATTATATTAATTGTACATTATATGATAATAATGGCATTAAAGTATTAAATTCCAATACGACAACAGGAAATGCCACCACAATTTTAAATACTGATGGATTAGCTGCAGGAACGTATTATGTAAAAATGTCCCAGTATGGTATTAACGATTATGTTTCGTATAAATTGGCTGACAGCTTATTTGCTCCGCCGGTTGCCAATGATATTGAGCCGGACAGTACGCGTGCCCTTGCATTGACACTGCCATTAAATGGAGGAACGACCGGTCATCTAGGATATTTTTATGATAATCACAGAGATAGTACTGACTGGTATAAAGTAACAATTCCTTCTGATGGATTATTACGCCTAAATATTACAACGGAGCCAAGTACAGTTAGCGATTATATAAATTGTACTTTATATGACAACAACGGCAATACTGTAATAAATAGTAATACAACTACAGGTGCAGCTACAACTTTTTTACCCACTGATGGCCTGGCTGCCGGAACGTATTATGTAAAAATGTCCCAATATGGTAATAACGATTATGTTTCTTATAAATTAGCTGATAGTTTATTTACGTATAAATATGCTGCAGATACTGCGTATGAACCAAATGGAAGTGCCATCTTCGCTAAAACTATCCCATCCAACAGTACGACAACAGGGCATTTTGGATTTTATTATAATAATGTAAGGGATACTACAGATTGGTTTAAGATAAATTATACCGGAAATACAGGCAATCTTAACCTGACAG
>JBDTEF010000244.1:0-9349 GCA_039922615.1 Ginsengibacter sp. | reverse complement strand
AAGCCATTTTCTTTCTACACCCACTATCAATGCCATTACACCGAAACCGGTACCACCTGTGGTAACTACCTCTTCTCCATAATCAAAAGTTCGATTGCTCCGCTCTCGCGCCATGCCACTTACCGGATGGGCAAAATCCCAAAAATATTTAATAGTTTGCCTTTGTACGACATCTAATAATGCCGAATCAGAAAGATTTTTTTGAATGAGTAAATCAGAAGATATTTCCCTTTTTTGCTGACCATTCGAAATATGAGTTAAGCCAAGAAATAGAAGTAGAAATGAAAACTTAATCATTGGTGAATCTGATTTATTGATCTATTTTTTTAAAGGTGATTTTTATTTGCAAGTTGTTTTAAAAACTTCGCTTTTTTTTGCCTCACCCCTAACCCCACTCCAAAAGGAAAGGGAGGAAGCCATCTCCATATCTCATACACTTTACTAATCATTTAAATTCTGTTTCATTTTGCTTACTCCTTACTGCTTACTGCTTTAAGCCTGCAACCCACAACCCACAACCTATTCACAAGAACGGACTTTGAAAACCCAACTTCGTCATGCCACTCTTTATTTCGGGGCAGCTCATAAATAAATTCCATAATAATCCTGTCCGATAATTCTCAATCATTACGATTTGAGGCCCCTGGTCTATCGCAAGCCATGAATTAGGAAACCACGGATCTGATAAATTAAAAGCATCTATAAAACCATAATCTTTAAATAACTTATCTCCCAATTTATAATAGAAAAAATGTAAGGCATCCAATGATTGTTTAGGTGTGTAAGGAAAAGCGGAAATTGCCGCAGTTGGCGAGATGACGCCATCATCATTTGTTGGGGAATGGGCAAGATATCCCTTTACATTATCATCACTTGCTGTAAGGCCCCAAACGCCGCTGCTGTATCCGTTATACTGACCTGGATTGGCCACACAATATTCATAATTAATTAAACTATGAGATTGATTTTGGTTAAAATAATCTGCATAGGCGTCTGATAAATTGGTCGGATTAATGCCAAGGAAGGAATATTGGGAAAGAAAGAGTGGTCCTCCATAAGGCTCTCCCAATGGGAGTTTGATGTTATAATAAGAGCTGCCATTTTTAAAACCTCCATTTGAAGCCCAGCCGTTATCATAAATCTGTTTCGAAATGGTATGGGTAGTAGAGGAGGCGGCCAGCACATAAGCGATCAAACATTCATTCCAGCCCTTTATTTGCTGATTAATGGAGAATTGGTAATTAGGACTCCAGTGCCAGAACAATGTGTTTTGATTGTTCTGAAACCAATTCCAATCAATATCATCGTAAATTGAATTGATATTATTGCGTAGTAAAATTTCTTCTGCCTGGTTTCCTGAAAAATATTGCCGTGCCGTCAATAATCCCTGCATTAATAAGGAGGTTTCTACAAGATCTGCACCATTATCCTGTGTGCTAAATGGTATTGTTTCACCGGAAGCTCCATTGAGCCAATGTGCAAAAGCACCATGATATCTTGATGCCTTATTTTTTAAAAAATCAACGACGAGGTTCACTCTTTGTAACCCTTGCTCCCGGGAAATAAAATTTCTTTCCACACCTACTATAATACTCATTACACCAAACCCTGTACCACCTGTAGTCACAAGATCTCCGGAAGTATTTCTCTCTCTTGCCATGCCTGACACAGGATGTCCAAAATCCCAAAAATATTTGAAAGTTTGTTTTTGGATCAATGTCAATAATGCTTCATCTGAAATTACCGGAAATTTTTCTGTAGAATCAATCGCGGTAACTAAATAATAAATTGGCTTAACAGTCAGTTTTATTCCTTGTTTTGATTGTAAAGCAGGCGTAATCGTGAGTGTATATTTTGTAATTGGTTTTAAAACAGTTGAAGGTTGAATAATGATGGTACTATCATTATTGGCATAATTAACATCAAAAGATATGCTGCTGCCTGGGTTTTGTGCGAACTCAATATTCAGTGCTATTGCATTTCTGTCTATTGGGGCAGAAAACGAAAGAGAAATCGAAGGTCTATTATTTACATTATAAAAATTATTTCCTCTCACTGCATTTTGTCCATTTGTCACAATGGAAGTAAGATTGAAAGGCGCTGATGGTATCGGAGGATCTACATTGGTTTTTTTACAAGCTGCGAAGACTAATAAAAAGAGAAATAATATCCTTTTTTTCATAAAAGCAAGATAAGGAATTCATAATGATTACTATTTGTAATTGGCTGAAATCTGTGTTATAATATAAAGGAACATTTCATTTCCCTGAAAAAGTTATTGATATTAATTATAAATAATAATTGAAAAAAAGTAAGATAATCATCCATTTTCTATAATAATTTAGTAATCAACTTGCCCCAAAAAAATGAGGCTACCAGTCGGTAGCCTCATTGAAAAATGTAAATTTGAAAATAATATAAATTATCTTCCTGCTGATTCTAATTTATAAAGAGCAGAAATTTCTGCATCAGTTAAAGACTTATTGTAAAAACGCATTTCATCAATATCTCCTCTATACAGTCCCTGGAATGCCTGTACTGGTGATTGTGCAAATCCTGTTGAGGCGTTAGGAAATCCACCTAATACAACCTGGGTTTGCGTGCCTGCAGGAAGAATTAAATTTCCCAAAGGTACTTTTGGGGCATCTCCAAAATACTTAAATCTAAAATTGTTATTAGAAACTAATTCACCGTTTGCAAAAATGTCTAAGAAAGATCCTGCACCATCATATCTAAATACATATTGAACCCATTTATTAGCACCAAGAACTGTTTTAAAATCTGTTGCTCTTACTCCATAGTCATTAATGTTGTCACCTCCTAACCTTCCGCCTGAACCGTAAGTTGACATAGATGAATGAAGCACTAGAGTGTCATTGTAATTTTTAGGCCGACCGTTTTCTAAATACATATTAATTGGTCCTACATTCCAATCTGTTTGCATAGTAGCGCCTAGAGTTAATGCAAAAACAGAGGTTGGCTTTGAGCCATCACCCTGATTTTCAGTCATAATCCATACACTAACTGTTGCACTACCCAAATTAGTTGCACTTAACGCAGCAATTGTAGGATACAATATATATCCGCTATCTAATCTAACTGCTTGTCCTTTTACTCCTGTAACATAAGAAGACTTGCTACTTGTAGTAGGTGCAGTTGAGGAAATAGTCTCATTAGAATTTCCATCAAAGTTCCAATAACCCATGAGATTTGCTTTAGCAACATCACCTGCAGTTTGATAACCGTCAATAGGGGGCAGCATTACATCTCCGCCTTTTTTCTTGCAACCTGATATTGCAAAACTAAATACTGCGGCTACTACAAATAGAGTAACCGATAAATTCAAAGAATTTCGTTTCATTTTAATTTTTTTTGATGATGAGTTGTAATTGTTTATCAGACCCTGATTTGACAAAGTTTATGCCTTCCTGGGTTTAATGGTGTTATGATGAAGCTACTTATCAAAATATTAACAAAGAAAATTTTTTAATTGAATATAATAAAACCGGCAAGTATAATTCATTTGAAAATAATGATAGCGTGATTATTTACTCCATTGCAATTCAGTAATAAACAATTTAGTATCCCGGATTCTGAATTAGTTTGCCATCACTTAAATTAATTTCTCCCTGGGGTATCGGAAATAAATCATTTTTACCATCAATATACTTTTTTCCCAGGGCTCTTAATACCTGGCCTGCCCTGCCTGTTCTCATCAGGTCAAAAGTGCGGTCATGTTCAAAGGCCATTTCAACCCTGCGCTCTTTGTAAATTGCATTCCTCATATCCACTTGTGTAGCAGCTGTGGAGGGAGTCAGTTGCGCCCTAGCGCGTATTTGATTTAGCGCACTTTTTGCAGCATCCACATTCCCTAATTCATTCTCTACCTCAGCTTTTATCAATAAAATTTCGCCATAGCGAAGGATACGCAAATTTTTGTTGGTATTTATATCATCTCCATCAAACGTTTCTTTGGTTTTGCTTACGTAAGATTTATAATTGTACATTGGATTAGTAGCCTTAGTGCTCACCTGGAAACCATCCCAAAGGGTTTCGCCGGCAAACATTATGGTAGCTGCTTTTCTGACATCTCCGGGTTCATAGGCATCTAATAAATTTTGAGATGGTGTATTAAATCCCCATCCCAATCCGTTATCACCACGGGGTGCCTGGGTTACAAAATAGTTTTCAATTCCCAGGTTGGGTGTAGTACCAATACAATTTACTTCCCAGATAGACTCTTTTGAAAATTCTCCCACCTCACGCCAAATTAATGCATAATCAGGCATTAATGCAAACTGATTTGAATTGATCACGATATCAACGGCACCCTTTGCCTGTGCCCATTTCTTTTCATAGAGATATACTTTTGCCAGCATCGCCTGCGCTGCATATTGAGTCACTCTTCCGTTCTCTGCTGTAGGAATAGTTGCCGGCAATGTCAAAATTGCCTCTGTGAGATCTTTTTCAATAAATGCATAGATTTCAGCAGATGTTGCACGTGTGCTTGCAGATGCAATCTCAGATTCTGATTCCAAAACTTTATCTATTAAAGGCACACCTCCAAAAATACGTACGAGGTTAAAATAAAAGTAGGCTCTTAAAAACTTTGCTTCACCCATGTACCTGTCTTTGTCAGGAGAATTGGTTTCAGGTAAAAATTTGAGTGCATAAGTGGCTCTTCCTATTCCTTCATAATTATTGAGCCATAATTCAGAGAAGGAAATTGCTGAAGGAGAGAAGGTCCAGTTATCTAAATCTCCTTTGTCAGTTCCCTGGTCTCCAGGATCGCTGCCTTTGTCTGCATCATCCGACGTGATGCTGGTAACGCCGATCCAGGAAAAAGAGTGTTCGCCATATGCATATAATTTACTGTAAACAGCAGCTGTTAATCTTTCTGCCCCATCATTACTTTTTAATAAATCTGCGATTGTAATAGAACGTGATTTTTCCTCCAGGAATTTTTTTCCGCAAGCCGATAATGCCATTGAGAAAATTAGAACCGGTAAAATATATTTTAGGATTTTGTTTAAAGAAAATTCAATCGATGTAGCCCTTTTTTTCCTAAAATCTACCATCGAAAAAGATATAAAAGGGATTATCTTGCCCATAGCTGAATTATTACCACGATAGGTTATTTTATTATTTTTCATGATCTCTTATTTAAATTGAAGGTTAACACCAATCAGGTAAGTGGCTGAAATAGGATAAATATTTAATTCAATTCCCGCTTCATTCTGATTCCCCGGAAGTTCCGGTGTGAAGCCGGTATATTTTGTAAAAATTAATGGATTTTGGGCACTTGCATAAACTCTTACACTGCCAACATGCCGGTTGTTTTTGGGGCTAATCGTATAGCCGGCAGTTACATTATTTAACCGTACAAACGATCCTGACTCAATATAATAATCCAATGGAGGCATCACTCCGTTAAAAGCCCTTGGGTAAACATTTTCATTGCTGCCAGGCTGCCAGCGTTTGATGGCGACATCATATTCTACGTTATAGTTTCCGCCGGTGCGAACACCTTTTTTAGCATTGTAAACTTTATTGCCATAGTTGCCATAAACATCAAACGAGAAATCTAATTTTTTCCAGTTGACAGCAGCATTGAAGCCCCCGTATACTTTTGGTTGATAAGAACCAACGTATACCCTGTCAAGATCGTCAATTACACCATCCTTATTTGTATCCACAATTTTAAAATCCCCTGCCTGTGCATTAATAATATGTGGAGAAGCATCCACTTCGGCGTTGGATTGATAAATACCATCCGTTTTATATACCCAGAAAGAGCCAATTGGCTGACCTACCAAAGTTCTGGTAGCCTTAAAACCATTATTAAGGTCACCATAATCGAGGGCCTTACCTATGCCAACATTTTTTACGAGGTTTTTATTGAAAGTAGCATTGGCGTGCAGGGAATAATTCAAATTTTGATTTATTTTATCTTTCCATCCCAGGGCAATTTCTACTCCTGTATTGAGTACGTCTGCAGCATTGGTTGTAAAATTATTTCCAAATCCCAGGTCCACCAAAGGAATGGTATACAAAGCTTTTGTTGCAAGTTTGTGGTAATAGTCTATTTCACCCGTCAATTTTCCCTCTAACAAACCAAATTCAATCCCAAAATCTAATTCTTTAGTCACTTCCCATTGTAAATTAGGATCTACTATACTAGTGATGGTGGCCCCGTTAATATAGTTTGTTCCAAAATAAGCATATAAATCTTTCGTTGGTTTCAGGTCAAAGGCACCGGCATTTACCACGTCATTTCCTACAAAACCGTAGCTGGCGCGCAATTTCAGGTTGCTAAACAATTTCTGATTTTCCATAAAACTTTCTTTATCAATCAACCAGCCTAGGCCAATTGCCGGAAAATCTCCCCACCGGTGGTTTGGAGAAAAATTACTATTTGCATCACGCCGGTAGGTGACATTAACCAGGTATTTATCCATGAAACGATAATTTACCCTTGCGAAATAGGATTCACGTTTGAAATAATTTCCAATTGGGTCTCTGAAGTTTTGCTGTTTCCCTGTAGTATCCTTAAAATTTAACTTCCATTCAGATTCATTATTGGAAACATCACTTTTTGTTGCTCTTTCACTCCAACCATTTCTCCTCTCAGCGGTATGACCTAATGTAGCAGTGAAATCATGGGAGCCAAAAGCTTTTTTATACGTAAAATAATTATCCCATGTCCATTGGTAAATGCTGTCAGCGGTATACGTTAACTGGCTTCTTTCATTTTTTTGTGTAGAGCTTACTTTGTAAACAGGTACATATACGTGTCCGTTATTTTGTTCAGCATCTATGCCGAATGAAGAACGGAAAGAAAGTCCTTTTGCAATTTGATATTCACCCCAGATACTTCCGCTGCCACGAATGCCATAGCTTTTATCATTGGTGTAATCCAATGATGCCAGGGGATTACCTACATTACTTGTTTCGGTGAATCCGTAAGTGCCATCATCATTTTTTGCTTTGTAAATTGGAGAAGCTATATAAGATTGCGTAAATGTGCCGTAAGGTTTATTGTTGGAGGTATATTTTGAGAAAGAAAGGGTATTGCCAAATTTGAGTTTGGAAGAAACACTCAATTCATGATTGAAGCGTACTGTATAACGTTGGTAGTCATTGCCTTTGAGAACACCTTGTTCGTTCAAATAGCCACCCGATAAGTAATAGCGGTATTTATTTTTGCCGCCGCTCACAGAAATATTGTGATTTTGGGTAAATGCAGGCCTGGTTATTTCGTCCATCCAGTTAGTATTTCCGTTGATATCAGCAGTGGTAATCACATTGGTGCCGGCAGCCGCATTGCTATAAACAGTGTATAAGTTAGCTTCTGCCATCTGAACTTTATTGATGAGCATTTTTACGCCTGCATAACCGTTATAGTTTACGGAAAATTTGCCTTTGCTTCCTGCTTTGGTGGTGATTATTAAAACGCCATTCGCTGCGCGGGCTCCATAGATAGCAGTGGATGAAGCATCTTTTAAAACTTCAATGGAAAGAATATCTGCGTTATTTATATTTCTAATATCGCCGGTGATAATTCCATCTACCACGTACAAAGGATCTGCGCCTCCAAGAATAGAACCTACACCGCGGATACGCACATTGGGCGCACTTCCGGGAGCGCCACTACTGGTTATTTGAACCCCGGAAACCTTTCCCTGTAATGCTTGTGTGGCGGTAAGTGCCGGAATGTTGGCAATTTCAGAACCTTTTATGCTGGTGTTCGCCCCGGTAAGGTCCCGCTTTTTTTGTGTACCATACCCGATCACTACTACCTGTTCCAGTTCTTTAGCGGCACTTCCAATTAGCGTGATAGATAGATTGGTACGGCCATTTAAAGAAATAGTTTGTGAAGCATATCCAACTGAAGTTACTGTCAGGGATGCATTTGCATTTGATACATTGATTGAAAAATTTCCTGAAGCATCAGTAGCAGCTCCGTTGCTGGTGCCGGTTTCAATAACACTTGCATAACTGATTGCTTGCCCATCGACACCGCTTATATTTCCGGTCACCTTATTTTGTGCAAACAAATCAGGAGGTGAAAATGAAAATAATGTAATCAGTAATAGAATGAAGAAGCTTGGCATTAATCTTTTAGGGAGATTCTTAATAAAAATGGGCATATTATTAATTTTAAATAATGCGGAAGGTGAGTACGAAAAGAACTGGTAGAAGGGTGCAGAAGACAAATTTTAAAAAAAATGAAATTACAACTTTTAGCAGAATTTTTTTGATTTTTACTTCGTTGAAAAAATCAATTGTCAAACAAAGATGAATGAATTCTATGTAACAACAGATAAATCTTTAAAATCATTTTTAATGGCCGCATTTTGAAATTCCGCGGCACATTTTTTTGAGAGGAAACAATCGATCGCCGGTCGAGGTGTGCACGGAAGAATCTGCAGCGACAATTTTAAATGCAATCATTTAAAAAGTAAGCAGACTATTTATTTCAATTAAATTTGTGCCCCAATTAAAAAATAGAAAAATGCATCAATACGATACGAACCAATTTAATGCTATCATCAAAAACAGGCGCTCTATTACACCGCCATTATATGTAAAAGGTAAGATCATTCCGGATGAAATTATTTGGCAGATTTTAGAGAATGCGAATTTTGCACCCAATCATAAAAAAACAGAGCCATGGCGATTTACTGTTTTTGCCGGTGATGGTTTACATCAACTGGCCAAATTGCAGTCAAAGATATATGAAGACTTTTCCGGTGAGAAATTCAAGGAAGTTCAATTAAAAAAATTAATGGATTTCCCCCTGATGTCTTCCCACGTGATAGCGATCAAAATGAGGAGGAGTGAAGAAAGTAAAATAAGGGAGATAGAGGAAATTGAGGCAACTGCTTGTGCAGTTCAAAATATGTTTTTGACAGCTACCGCTTATGGATTAGGTGCTTTTTGGAGTACAGGAGGTATCACTTATTATGAAGAAGCCAAACAATTTTTCGGCTTGGAAGCGCATGATAAATTATTGGGATTTTTTTATTTAGGTTATTTGGAGAATGAAATTGGTGACGGATATAGGAGGGGAGATGTGAAGGAGAAGGTGGAGTGGGTCAATGGATAATGGATAATTGAATTGGGAATGGATAATTGATAATGGAGAATTGGGAATTGATGTTTGAAAATTGAGAATTTTTCTTATTAAAGTAATTGCGGATTAGTTACAGATGATTAGATTTATTCATAATGGCCTAAAACAGAATGAATAAAGATACTGTCGTCATGGATTTCGTACACTAATCTATGTTGTTGATTTATTCTACGATACCAGTAACCGGCAAGTTCATATTTTAACGGTTCGGGT
>JBDTEF010000243.1:0-15412 GCA_039922615.1 Ginsengibacter sp. | reverse complement strand
TGTAGCCGAATACAGGATCACAAACAGAGGAGGTAAAGGCGTGAAGACAATCAATGTAACAGAAAAGACAGGTAAGTTAATTGGCCTCTTAAATGTTAATGAAACGCAGGATTTAATGATAACTTGTAAATCAGGCGTAACTATTCGTACTTCAATTGCGTCTATCAGGGAAATGGGCAGATCTGCACAAGGTGTAAAATTGATAAAAATAGATGAAGGTGACGAGATAGCTGCGATCACAAATATCAATGAAAGAGAAGTAGATGAAGATGTAAAGAATGATGAAATTTCAGATGAAAATATAAGTCTGAGCGTAGAGATTGATGGGGAATCACCGGAAATTTCAGACATCAATGTAGAGTCGGAAATGGTTGACGATGAAGAGGAAGAGGAAGAAATAGCAGAAGATGAAAATGAAGAAGATGAAAATGAAGATGAATCATCTTCCGATGAAAATGAAACTGATGACAATTTATAAACCTATATTTTAAACAAAAAAAAGAAAAAATGAAAAAAATAGTTTTTCCGGTTCTGTTTACATGTTTTGTTTCTTTATCATTTGGGCAAACAACAAAAAAAGCAGAATCTTATCTTGAGGCTAAGCAGTTGGATAAAGCAAAAACGGAAATCGAAGGTGTACTTGCCAAATCGCCGAATGATGCTGAAGCCAACTACTTAAAAAGCAAAATATACGTTCAAATTGCTGCTGATCCCCAAAGTAAAGGACTTGTGCAGGGTGATGTAAGAGCGCAGGCTTTAGAATCTTTTAAAAAAGCCATTGCAGATTCAGCAAACATGAAAGCAAAATTGGTTATAATTAAAGATGGTTATAAGCCCGTATTTGATATGTATACCGGTTATTTTGAAGAAGGTGCCAAAGCATTTAACGAGGCTGCAGGCTCTCAAAATAAAGAAGAATTTGCGGTAGCGATGAATGATTTTATCAATGCAGATAAGGTAGGCCAATATATAGCGGCTAATAAATGGGCAGCTATCGGCGTGATTGATACCACACTTGTATTAAATATTGGCAAGGCAGCTATCAATTCAAAAAATGACGAAATAGCGAAAACTTATTTGCTAAAATTAGCAGATGCAAAAATTAAAGGTACCCAGGGCGAAAATGATCCTACTTATGTATTTCCTTACCAATGGCTCGTAATGCATTATAAGGATGCAAAAGATGAAGCCAATATGGTAAAATATGCTGATCTCGCAAAGGAAGTTTATCCGCATGATGATTATGTTGATTTTGTGCTTATTGATTATTACAGGGGTAAAAAAGATATGCCTTCAGTCATTGGAAGGTATAAATCGCTTGTTCAAAACAATCCTGATAGTTTGAGCTATCATTTCAATTACGCCAATGATATCTTTGGATACGTTTACAATAGCGATGAAGGCACCGTCATTCAAAATAAGCCTGAATTACTAAATACACTTCGTACAGAGCTGGATAAAGCATTATCATTGGCTCCAAATGACGTGAATAACAATTGGTTGTTTGCGCAATATCATTATAACAACGGTATTGAAACCCGTGATTCTGCTAATAAAATTCATGGAACAAAACCTGAAGATGTAAAGAAAAAAGCAGATCTGACCGCACTATCAATTGAACATTTTAAGCAGGCCATTCCATACGGTCAAAAAGCTGTTTCTATTTTAGAAGAAGAAAAGACAAAAGATAATAAGTCTAAATATAAGTCTATCACCAATCTTATGCAGAACATTTATCAGAGCATGGGGGATAAAGCGAATCTGAAAGTCTATGGTGACAAATATGATGCTGCTGATGCGATGTTTGTGAAGTAAGAATAGTTGTTAAGAAATCGAAAGTCAAGAAGTATCTAAACATTAATTAGAAAAGCCTGAAATTAATATTTCGGGCTTTTTTTATTAAAGTTTTTTGGAATGAAGTAATAGCAAAACAAAACCCACAAATAATCTATTTAACATAATATAAATTATAAGAAAAATATAATAGTTAAAAAATTGTACGTTATAGGTAAATGCCTATAATATTAAAATCAATAGCTCAAAACTGAATGATGAATTTTAAATAAAATTCTTGTGAACTCCAAAGATTTGAAAATATTCATTAGGAAAAAATTTTTTTATATTTTCCATGCTTCCACCAGCCAAGAAAAATAAATACTTTACCCGATTTAAGATTGAATTATCTAAATGATTAAGAGGTCAATTAGTTTTATAAAAATGTGATGAGTTAAGCAAGATAATCATAGGTTTAATAAGATGGCTCAAATCTAATGAGCAACATTAAATCCAGTTTCAATTAGTATACTGGTTTCCTTACTGACTTTACTTTTTAACTTTCTATTCCTTTACTACTTTTTCATAAACCATCCTGGATATCTCCGCCAAAATTTTTACGCCAGTTTTTTCATCTTTCAAATTTTTGGACAATAGCACCAAAACATACTTCCGGCCATCAGGAAGAAAAATAATTCCTGAATCATGTTGTACACCGGTGATTGATCCTGTTTTATGCGCTACTTTTACATTTGTAGGGAGCAATGCAGGAATTATTTCATTATACTCCTGGTCTAGCAAAATGGAGATCATTTTATCAGACGATGCTTTATCTACAGCAGTTCCGTTAGCAATGTGGTCAAATATTATCATCAGATCATATGCGGTGGTTGTATTATTGAGGCCTTTTTGAAAGGCTTTTTCATCCTCCACGCCTCGCAGGATCTGAATATCTTCGGCTCCTAAATCACGCATTGTTTGCGTTACTTTTTTTGCATCAACCAATTGAATAATCAGGTTTGTGGAAAGATTGCTACTGGCAATAATCATTTCATACAATAAATGAAAAAGAGTGGATTTTTCTCCAATGTGCCTGTACAATTCAGTCTGGCCATCACTTCCAGCGTCAAGGTTATAGAGGCTACTATCTACTATACTTTTGAAATTATTTTTAATGAGTATCGAGTCATCCAAAGAAAAATTGCCTGCTTTTGCCTGTTTGAAAACCTCTATCATCACTGGCGTTTTCATTGTACTCGCAGCATGAAAATTTTCTTTTGCATTTATTAAAATTGTTTCTCCATTCTGGCAATTTTTAAATGCCATAGCAAAATCACCCGGCGTTTTAGCAAATTCCTTTTCTATATTATTTTTCAATTTATTAGTGTTTGCCTCCTCTTGGGAAAATTTAGATAAAGTGTGGCAAGAAATCCCACAAACTGCAAATAAAATAATAGCGCATCTTTTCATTTGTTAAAAATAGTTAAAGAACTTCTTAATATCTAAGATAAAATTGAGGATAAATTAGTAATAATTATTAATTGTCCCTAATTCTATTATTTTAGTAATGAATTGAATAACAAGTAGATTATATGGTTCAGTTATTGATTGACACGGTTAGTATAGATTTTAAGATATGAAAAAAATTCTTATTGCAGATGATAACTGTGATATTCTTTATATTGTTGAATTGATTCTAAAAAAGAATGGATTTGAAGTTTTCACCACAGACAATGGCGAAAACGTAATTGAAGAGACAAAAATTCATCAACCACAGCTTGTCCTTTTAGATGTATACATGGCCGGCGTAGACGGAAGAGACATTTGTAAAATCCTCAAAAATACCGAGGAAACAAAAAATATTCCGGTGATCATGTTTTCGGCTCATACAAATAAAACTGAGATAATGAAGGCATGTAAAGCAGATGATTTTATTTCAAAGCCATTTGATTCAAAAGATCTGGTGAATAAAATAAATAACCAGATTAAGAATTTTAAAAATTAACTTAGAATAACTTTTAGGCAAAAAATAATTTATTGGGTAAATTTTTCACTAAAATTATAATCTTAATTTTGTAAATGTTTTTTGCGCTCTCCTTACTTTCATTACTTCTCGTTCTTTTCTTTTTTTATTCTTACTTTAGGCTAAATAAAAAAACAGTCTATCCAAAAGCAATTAAGGATTTGCTATCTGCCCACGTAAATTTTTACCAAAAATTAGGGGATACGGACCAAAAAAAGTTTGAGGAAATGGCCATCTATTTTTTGAGCTATATCCGTATTGAAGGTATAAAAACAGAAATTACTGACCTGGACAAAACACTGGTAGCAGCCAGTGCTATTATTCCTGTTTTCCATTTTAATAAATGGAAATATTATCAACTCAGCACCGTTTTGTTATATCCTGATACATTTAACAGGGAAGAATTCTTACAGGAAGGTTTTGAGAAAGATACCCTTGGTATGGTGGGGAATGGTCCGTTGCAACGTACGATGATCTTATCCAAACCCGCTCTCTATGCAGGGTTCCAGGGTGGAAGACATAATACAGGCATACATGAATTTGTGCACCTGATTGATAAAGAAGACGGTTCCATTGACGGACTGCCCCAGGCACTTCTGCAAAAATCACAAAATGCAGAGTGGATTGCCTTGGTTAACCAGAGCATACACGGAATACTTTCCGGCGAATCAGATATCAATATTTATGGTGCTACAAACCAGGGGGAATTTTTTCCTGTGGCAGCTGAATATTTCTTTAATGATCCTGATAATTTTAGTTATCATCATCCACGTCTTTTTGAAATGATGAAACTTATGTTCCAGGTTCCCTGATTGAAATTACCCGTCCGAAATCAAACCAATAATTGGTGAGAAAATAATATCCAACGCTATTGTGCGATGAATCAGAGGCAGATACGATAAATTAAATACCAGATTAATGTATCGTTTGAAAAAGCCTGCTCCATCTTGGTCCCTCGCCGTAACTAAACCAAATTAATGAAGCTTTTCCTACGATATGATCTTCGGGAACAAAACCCCAAAAACGGCTGTCTAATGAGTTGTGCCTGTTGTCTCCCATCATCCAATAATAATCCATCTTAAATGTATAAGTGGTGGCAGGTTTATCATTTATAAAATAAGCTCCATTTTTTACTTCAAATTTATTTCCCTCATAAGTAGTTATACATCTTTTGTAGCGAATAATATTGTCTGGCGTCAAAGCGATCGTTGCCCCTTTTTTAGGAATCCAGATAGGCCCATAATCATCTGCTGACCAGTTGTAGGATGCAACGAAAGGGAAAACTACTGCGCCTTTATCGCGATCCATCATCGGCATATTTTGAATATCTTTTACCATGGGCAGCATTTTCAGCTGTACTTTTTCATCATCACTCATGCTGATTCTATAAGTATTGGCGCCCATCAGGTCAACCTGGTTTTTATTATTGTCTTCCATATTATACTGTATGCCAATCCCATTAAGCATATCAGGATCCAATGGCTGAGTTGTCGTAACAAGGTAGCTAAATTCGTGATGCTCAGGAAGGGGCTGTGCAACACCGTCAATATAAATAATACGATTTTTAATTTGCAAGGTGTCACCTGCGATGGCAGTACATCTTTTTATAAAATTCTCCCTTTTATCAACTGGGCGGGTAATGATTAAATCTCCAAACTGGTCCTGCACTCTTCGGCGTGCTTCCTCTTCGGAAATATTCTCTACCATCATTCTTTGTCGTACAACTTCATAATAAGTAAATTTTGATCCATGATCAAAATCATTGATGAGCGTATCATTTACCGGAAAATTAAAAACCACCACATCCCGCCTTTGTACTGGTTTAGCAAACCAACGGGTATAGGGAATCTTTATCCATTCCACGTATGATTTTGTATCAGTACCTAAAATAGTATGATGCATGAAAGGCAAAGCCAGCGGAGTTTCCGGTACTCTTGGACCATAGGCAAATTTACTTACGAAAAGAAAATCATTTACCAATAATGTCTTTTCCATTGATGGTGTAGGAATAGTGTATGCTTCAAAAATAAATGTCCTTATCAATGTAGCCGCCACGATAGCAAATACGGCAGCATCTATCCATTCACGAATACTCCCCTTTTTATAATTTCTTGCAACCGCAATGCCACCATATCTTTCCTGGTCGGAGAATCCGAGGTAGGGAAAATAGATAAAAGGAAAAAATACCGTAAGGAAATGGTGCCATAGTCCAAACCTTCCAAAATGCTCTACAAACTTAATATTGATCCAAATAGTGATAAACCAACCTGCAATAGGAATGAATTGAAGGAAAAACCAAACCTTACTTAATTTCATGGCATCTACCATACACCAGGTATTGTAATAAGGTATAAGACCTTTCCATGGCGCTATCCCGGCCTTCCTGAACATCCCGTATAAACCAATCAGCACAGCAATGCACGCCAGAATAAATAGTAGTAAACCTATACCCATAAGTGTTATTTTAAATGGTGACAAATGTACCATATTAAACTACTTATAAAAATGAAGTATAAAAATTGTTATCATTAGTTTAACAGCACACCAGATCAATCAATTTTTTGTCAAGACCTTTTTATAATAGTTGGATTATTCCTGCCTCTTTTAAGCTAGAACACAGGTTTAAAATGAATAAAAAAAATTAAATAATCTCTTTTAAAATTTTATTTACTTCAGCTGCATTGTTGATTAGCATCATATGGCCACCAGAGGAAATAGAATAATTAGCTTTCAATTTTTTCAAAGGAAAAATACGATCTGATCCGCCGTGGATATGAACCAGCTGGTCAGGTACCCATTCATTTTTCCAATTTAATATCTGGTGAATAGCCCAATCCATGTATTGTTGGTTGACGGTAAGTCTATATTCGTTTACCAGGTTTTTTTGCTCTTCTGTTTCTACACCAAGCCTGTAATTTTGGTAGCGGTTTAAAAATTTATATGGTTTTAAAGGAATTATTTTATCCAGTTTCAACTTTCCCGCAATCCGCATGAATAAAGGCATTTCATGAAAATCTTTGATACTCGAAATCAAAATAACTTTTTCAACAGGTATAATTTTAGCAATCTCAATGCTCATCATTCCGCCAAAAGACAAACCAACCAGGATTGGATTTTTATCGGTAATTTCTTCTGCCATTCTTTTCGCATATTCATGGATAGGCTCATCCTTTTTTTCCGGAATTTTCCATTTGATAAAGGTTACCTTATTATCCCCAAATTGTAAGTGTGAAAATACCTTTTCATTTGCTCCGAGGCCACTGATACAATAAATCGATTTCATTCAAGAAAATTAATTTTAAAAAATTAAATTACCTGGGCAGCACATAATTTTCCACATCTTCGGAAGAGATTGACTTCCCGGAAAGAATAATTAATCTTTCAACTACATTTCTCAGCTCGCGGATATTACCTGTCCAATGATATTTCTGTAAAAGATCAAGGGCTTTTTTATCAATTGTTTTACATGGCTGACCATACTCCTTTGCAATTTCTTCCAGGAAATAATTAATTAATAATGGTACGTCAGAAGCCCGCTCATTTAGCGAAGGAACATGCATAATTATAACACCCAACCGATGATAGAGGTCTAAGCGAAAAGTTTTGTTTTCCACCTCTTTTAACAGGTCTTTATTGGTAGCTGCAATGATTCGTACATCCACATTAATATCTCTATCCGCCCCTACTCTCGTAATTTTTCCTTCCTGCAGCGCCCGCAATACTTTTGCCTGGGCGCTCATACTCATGTCTCCAATTTCATCTAAAAACAAAGTACCGCCGCTAGCCTGTTCAAACTTTCCTATGCGTTGCTTTACTGCTGAAGTAAAACTGCCCTTTTCATGTCCAAATAATTCACTCTCAATTAGTTCGCCTGGTATAGCTGCACAATTCACTTCCACCAAATTACTTTTAGAACGGTTACTCTTCTCATGTATCCAGCGTGCAACCATCTCCTTCCCCACTCCATTGTCACCTGTGATTAAAACGCGGGCATCGGTCGGAGCAATTTTATCAATCGTTTCTTTTATTCTTTTTATTTGTTCAGATTCACCAATGATTTCTTTAATACGGCTCACCTTTCTTTTCAGCACCTTCGTTTCGGCGGTAAGTGCTGTTTTGTCCATCGCATTGCGAAGTGTGATCAACATCCTGTTCAGATCAGGTGGCTTTGAAATATAATCATAAGCACCTTTTTTCACTGCCTCCACAGCCGTTTCAATATTGCCATGTCCGCTGATAATGATGATGGGTACTTCAGGATTAAATTCTTTCGCTCTTTCTAAAAATTCAATTCCATCCAGTTTAGGCATTTTAATATCACATAGAACGAGATCGTAATTATTTTTGCTAAATTTCTTCCAGCCTTCCTCGCCATTTTCAGCTTCATCCACTTTATAACCCTCAAACCCCAATATTTCAGAAAGGGTATTTCTGATAGCTTTTTCATCATCTATTATAAGGATCGATGGCATCTTTTATATTTAATATTTTTTAAAATAGCTTATTTAAAATTGAGACTAATTGGCCTCCATCATCAAATACGCTTTTATAAAACCGTCCAATTCTCCATCCATTACCGGTCCTACATTTCCTACTTCAAAATCTGTCCGATGATCTTTGATCATTTTATAAGGATGAAATACATAACTGCGAATCTGGCTTCCCCACTCTATTTTTTTCTTTGTCGCATTCGTAGCGTTCAGGACATCCTGCCGCTTTCGCATTTCCTCCTCATACAACCTGCTCTTAAGCATCGCCATTGCTTTCTCCCTGTTTTCTCCCTGCGTACGCGCTTGCTGGCACTCTACAATAATTCCTGATGGTTTATGTGTCAATCTCACAGCAGTTTCTACCTTGTTCACATTCTGACCACCACTTCCGCCACTTCTGAAAAATGCCCATTCCACATCTGCAGGACTTATTTTAATATCTATCGTATCATCTACTAACGGGTACACATATACGCTGGCAAAACTGGTATGTCTTCTTGCATTGCTATCAAATGGAGAAATGCGCACCAAACGATGAACACCACTTTCTGCTTTCAAAAACCCATAAGCAAATGGACCGTCAAATTGCAATGTAGCACTTTTGATTCCCGCAGCATCGCCATCCTGGTAATCTAATTCCAAAACTGACCAGCCATGTTTTTCTCCATACATCCTATACATCCGCAAAAGCATTTCTGCCCAATCCTGGCTTTCTGTACCACCGGCACCACTATTTATCTGGAGAATGGCCGGCATCTCGTCTTCAGGCTTGTTCAATGTACTTTTAAATTCTGCATCGTCGGCAGCTTTTACTGCTTCTGCGTATGCTTCCTTTACTTCCTCTTCAGAAGATTCCCCTTCTTTCCAGAATTCAAAAAGCACGGCAAAATCTTCCACTTTATTTACGATATCCTGGTACATCTTTACCCAATATTCATCCATTTTAATGGACTTCAATATAGCAGTAGCTCTCACATTATCATCCCAAAACCCCGGGGATAGTGAAAGCTGTTTTTCATTATTTATTTTTTCTTCGCGGTTCGCAACGTCAAAGAAACCTCCTCAAAACCATCAAACGGTCTCTCAAATCTTTAAGTAATTCTATTGTCATGGCGCAAATATAATAATGTACAGGTAATGAAGCCATATCTTAACAAAATTGAAAAAGGAACGTGATAAGTTTAGCGTATATTTTGTTTATTTTTGATTTGTCAAAAGCATAAAACTCTTCTATGAAAATCGTTCCATTCTTTTTGTTTTTTTGCTTTGCAAATTCTTTATCTTTTGCATTTGATTTAACTGACAATAATAAATTACCTGACTCATTGAATATCATTGTCGGTGAGATGGCGCATTCCGGGGTATATGAGCGCGGGTTAGTTGGAATTGCCGGTATGCCGTCTCAACAGGATAATCGCCTTGATAAAATAAAGCAACTGGCATCTGATTCCCAACTATTTGTGTTAATTAAAAATTCATCTCCTATAGTCCGTCTCTATTCTTTTATTGCTTTGCTGGACAGGCATGCAAGTATTCCTTCTGAAACGGTGAAACGTTTGTTGAATGATCAATCAATCATTGTTTCTTTGAACGGGTGCCTTGCTACTGAAAGGTCCATGGGAAGTATTGCCAGGGAAATAATGGCACAAAGGCATGTCGATAATATTTAGTTAGTTTTGCTTTTTATCTTTGTTTCCAAGATCTATTATACCTGCTTATGTTTCGAATTTTTCTAGGTCATCAAATCAAATCTTTTTCCCGCAGCCGAAATCAGGCTGGAAACATCGTCATGAGAATTGTGATGTTTTTACTGATACTTTATTTCCTGGTAATTGCTATCGCGGCAGGTTTCTTTTTAAATAAACTGATCGCATCTGCTTTTCCGGGTAAGAATGTAATTGAAATATTTTACGGATTTATTTTATATTATTTCCTGGCGGATTTTCTGATGAGAATGCAATTGCAGGACCTTCCAACACTTAGTATTGTTCCATATCTACACCTGAACATCCGGAAGAAAACTTTAGTAAACTTTTTAAATATCAAATCACTTTTTTCTGCTTTTAACCTGATTCCAATATTGCTTTTTGTACCTTTTACTATAATGGTTATTTCGAAGCAAAATGGCGTATTCCCGGCATTCATGATCATTGTGTCCATATTATCATTGATGTTTTTCAACAATTTTCTGGTATTGTATTTAAAGCGAAAATCAATTTCCAATATCCTTTATTTACTGATTGGAATTATAGTGATTGGCGGATTGTCAGCATTGGAATTTTTTAAAATAATTTCTATAGCAGCTTTTGCGAACAAAATATTTTCAGCAGTAGTAACACAACCTTTATTTGCCTTGGGTTTCACCTTTTTAGCAATAATAATGTTTGTCATTAATTCAAGGTATTTGCGTAGCAATCTTTTCACTGAAGAATTAAGTAAAAAAGAAAAAAATAAAACAAGTACAGATTATCCTTTTTTAAACCGGTTTGGAAAAACCGGGGAATTGGCTGCTCTTGAATTAAAATTGATTTTAAGACACAAACGACCTAGAAATGCGTTGATGATGGGTTTGATATTTTTGCTCTATGGTTTCATCATGTATAAGCCTGGGGCAATCGCTTCAAACGATTTTACCATTATTATTTTTGGCGCTTTTTTTATGACAGGTATTTTTATCATAAGTTACGGCCAGTTTATGTTTGGCTGGCAGAGTGGTCATTTTGATGGCATATTAACCAATAAAGTCAATTTTAGAAATTTCATCAAAGCCAAATTTTTACTATTTACCCTTGCATCTTCTGCGCTTACATTGTTATCTCTTTTTTATGGTTTCATGAGTTGGAAATTATTGGTGGTAGAAATTGCCTTATATTTTTATAATATTGGTTTTTCCACTTTGATCGTTTTATTTTTTGCTATGTACAATTATAAAAGATTGGATTTATCAAAAGGAGCCAGTTTCAACTGGCAGGGTTCCGGTGCTTCCCAATGGCTTATGAGTATACCCCTGCTGCTTTTTCCATTCCTTATATATTTACCCTTTCATTTCTTAAAAGAACCATTTTGGGGTATTGCGGCCATTGGTATTTTTGGGATTATCACCTTATTAATGAGGAATGTGTGGATAAACCTGTTGACAAAAAAATTCGAAAAACAACGTTATAAAATAGCCGAAGGCTTCAGAGAATAATTATGATAATAGAAATAAAGGAACTCAAAAAAATTTACGGAAAAAAGAAGGTAGTTGACATTCCCTATCTTGGAATAAGTGCCGGAGAAACAGTAGGTGTCGTTGGAAATAATGGTGCCGGCAAAACAACGCTATTCAGGATGGTTTTGGATCTTATACGTGTTTCTGCGGGAGAAATATTTTCAAAAGAAAAAAATGTTGCTTCTAATGAGGATTGGAAAAACTATACTGCATCTTATTTGGATGAAGGGTTTTTAATTGATTATTTGACCCCTGAAGAATACTTTGAATTTATTGGGAGCTTACACAATCTATCTAAGGCTGATGTACACAGATTCCTGGATCAATACCATGATTTTTTCAACGGTGAAGTATTGAATAGCAAAAAATACATACGTGATTTTTCTAAAGGCAATCAAAATAAGGTAGGTATTGTGGCCGCATTAATGCAAAATCCTGAAGTGTTGATTTTGGACGAACCCTTTGCCAACCTGGATCCAACTACACAAATACGTTTAAAGACTTTATTGAAAAGTTTAAAAGCGAATAAAGTAACTACACTTATTTCGAGCCATGATCTTACTCATGTAACGGATGTATGTGACAGGATTATTTTAATTGAAAAAGGAATCGTCATCAAAGATTTCCAGACAAATGAAAATTCATTGCGGGAATTGGAAAGTTATTTTGCGGAATGAGCTTGGAAGGCTTTGAGCAATGAGCTGTGGGCTTTGAGCTTGAGGTTCCAAAGTTCGAAATTCCTTTCTAAATTAACCAATTGTTGAATTCTTAAATCTAAATTGCATTGCTCATCGCTCACGGCTCAAAGCTCAAAGATTATTGCCTAAAGCCTGCAGCCTAAAGCCCGACCACTTGCCCACCCAATCATTCACCAATATATCTCTCACCGGATATAAAAATTACCAGGCAAAGTCTTTTCCTTTTTTGGAAAGGATCATTGGTATTTCGGGGGATAATGGTAAAGGAAAAACCAATTTACTGGACGCTATTCATTACCTCTGTTTTACTAAAAGTTATTTCTTTAAATCAGATTTAGTCAATGTTCATTTTGGTGGTGAAGGTTTTCGTTTGGAGGGTGCATTAAAAGATGAAATATCACCTCAAAAAATAATCTGCATTTATCGCCCGGCCAAAAAAGAGTTTTTTTTAAATGATATCGGATATGAAAAATTCTCACACCATATTGGCCTTTTCCCATGTGTAATGATTGCGCCGGACGATATTGAGATGATTACCGGTGGTAGTGAAGTACGAAGAAAATTCCTGGATACACTTATTTGCCAGGTAGATTCGCAATACCTGCAACAACTAATCATTTACAATAAAGTTTTACTTCAAAGAAATAGTTTTCTCAAAAATGAAGCACAAAAAAACAACTTCAATACAGGACTTTTAGAGGTGCTTGACCAACAATTAATTGCGCCAGGCAATTATATTTATAACGTCAGGCAATCATTCTCCACCCAACTCTTTCCCTTGATCAGGCAATTTTATCAGTCGATTTCAGGAAACAATGAAACCATTGATATAGAATATTTCAGCCAGATAAAAGAACAAACTTTTGATAAAATATTATTAGAATCCCGCAGTAAAGACAAGTTGTTACAAAGAACCAATGCAGGTATTCACAAAGATGAGTTGCTATTTTCCCTCAATGAAAATATATTTAAATCAACAGCATCCCAGGGGCAAAGAAAAAGTTTGCTATTTGCCTGCAAACTGGCAGAATTTGAAATAATCAAAAAAGTAAAAGGCTTCCCTCCTATTCTTTTATTGGATGATGTATTTGAAAAGCTTGACGAAAACAGGATGAATAATTTATTAGACTTTGTGTGTGGAGAAAACAATGGCCAGGTTTTTATTACAGATACACATAAAGACAGATTGGTCGGATCTTTGACTAAGTTTGGTGCGTTCCAAATCATTGACCTAAACAATATTTAATGAATAACCGGAGATATTAGTTGATTATGTCCCCAATAATATAAAATAATGCATTCAAATTCCAATAGAAATAAGCCGAAGCTGGATATTATCAATATGCTGCTGGAAGACTGTATCATGGCATATCCCGTGTCTTCTTTTATTATCAGCATCTATCAGCAATACCAAAAACGTGGGTGGCTTACAAAAAAACAATTAGAAGGATTATATGATAAATCATCAAAGATAAATGGCGTTTTACCGGGACGCTTGGCTGCTTTGGAATCTATCATTAAATCTATGCCTAATCGAGATAGATCAGACTTGCCGGAAAATGCGCCACTTTTTGAAAAAGATAAATTGACCGGAGAATTATTAGATGAAATATTGGACAAATACCCATTGCATAAACGCGTTTTATTTCTGAAAGCCAGGTATGAAAATGATGAAACCATTACCCCAACTGAAATTGCTGAATTAAATAAATTTAAAAAGTTGCTGTTGAAGTAATCATTTACTCATCCAATTCTAAAATATTTTAAATTAATTACAATTAATTTTCCTAAAAGCGCTTCGTTCCTGTACATTCGTTTCAATTTTCTTGATCGTACAATTATAAAAATAATTTATTATGAAATTTATGATTTATTCACTTGCCTTTGGGATGCTCGCCTCATGTAATACTACCCAAAATGTAGATTTATTGATCTATAACGCGCATGTGTATACGGTAGATAGTACCTTTTCGAAAGCAGAAGCAGTTGCTGTAAAAGATGGGAAAATTGTGGAAGTCGGAACCACAGCGGATTTGAGAAAGAAGTATAAAGCAAAAGAAGAGATGGATGCCATTGGAAAATTTTTATACCCAGGGCTTATAGATGCACATGCGCACTTTTTACATTATGGTCAATACCTGAATACTGCTATTCTAATAGGAACCAATAGTTGGGATGAAGTGGTTGGAAAAGTAAAAGACTTTGCAAGGGATAATACCCAGGCATGGATACTGGGAAATGGATGGGATCAGAATGATTGGGCTGATAAAAAATTTCCAACGAATCAAAAATTGAATGAATTGTTTCCTAACACACCCGTTGTACTTTCACGCGTAGATGGACATGCAGTAATTGCCAATGATAAAGCATTGGAATTGGCTGGGATAAAAGCAGGTGATAAACTAGAAGGCGGAGAAGTAGAGGTGATGAATGGGAAATTGACAGGTATTTTGATTGACAATGCAACAAGCCTCGTTTATGCTAAAATGCCTCCACCAACTGCTGAACAATTAACTGATGCTTTGTTGGATGCGCAGAAAAATTGTTTTGCTGCCGGATTGACAACGATTGACGATTGTGGCCTTGACTACACCATTGCGCAACTCATGGATTCTCTTCACAAAAGTGGGAAATTAAAAATGCGTCTTTTTGTAATGCTAAGTGATGCAAAACATAATTATGATTTTTTGTTTAAAAATGGAAAAATTAAAACGGACAGGTTGAATGTGAGTTCTTTCAAAGTTTTTGCCGACGGAGCTTTGGGATCTCGTGGGGCATGTTTATTACAACCATATTCTGACAAACCGGGGTGGAATGGATTTTTATTAAGTTCAATTTCCCATTTTGATTCCGTTGCTAATATTATTCATTCTCATGGTTTTCAAATGTGCACACATGCTATCGGTGATTCAGGAAACAGGGTGATGCTCAACATTTATAAAAAATACCTTGGTGGTAAAAATGATTTAAGATGGCGGATAGAACATGCCCAGATCGTGAATGAAAATGACTTTCATTTGTTTGGCGATAACAACATTGTTCCATCTGTACAACCCACCCACGCCACCTCGGATATGTATTGGGCTGAGGACAGGTTAGGAAAAGACAGGTTGAAAAATGCTTATGCCTACAAAAGATTATTGAACGAAAACGGCTGGATCCCATTGGGTACAGATTTTCCGGTGGAAGATATTTCACCCATGAAAACTTTTCTGGC
>JBDTEF010000242.1:0-6353 GCA_039922615.1 Ginsengibacter sp. | reverse complement strand
CCCTTTTTTCTTGCAACCAGATATTGCAAAACTAAACACTGCTGCCGCTACCAACAGCGTACCCGATAAATTCAAAGAATTTCGTTTCATTTTAATTTTTTTTTGATGATGAGTTGTAATTGTTTCTTAGAAAGCAATGTACAAAGTTTATACCCTACATCAAATTACTGTGTTATCAGTATGCTTGTTATCAAAAGATTAACATTAAAATTAATATTATTTTTAATATAATATTAATGATAAATTATTAATGAATTATTGTATAATTTAACTTAAATTTTTAATAACCAGGATTTTGCACCAGTTTGCCATTACTCAGATTAATTTCGTTTTGTGGTATTGGAAACAAATCATTTTTACCATCAACATAATTTTTCCCCAGGGCCCTCAAAATTTGTCCTGCTCTTCCTGTTCTGTGAAGATCAAACATGCGGTCATGCTCAAACGCCATTTCCACCCGGCGTTCTTTATAAATTGCATTGCGCATATCTACTTGTGTATTTGCTGTAGAAGGAGACAATTTTGCCCTGGCACGTAATTGATTTAGCGCATTTTTTGCCACCTCCACATTCCCTAATTCATTTTCTACCTCTGCTTTTATTAATAACATTTCCCCATAGCGAAGAACACGTAAATTTTTGTTAGTGTTTATATCATCTCCATCATAAGTTTCTTTGGTTTTACTCACATAGGATTTATAATTATAACGTGGATTGGAGGCTATCGGGCTTACCGTAAAACCATCCCAAAGCGTTTCACCGGCGAACATTACCGTAGCTGCTTCTCTTACATCGCCCTTCTCATAGGCATTTAACAAATCCTGGGAAGGTGTATTGAAACCCCATCCCAATCCATTATCTCCACGAGGTGCCTGTACCACAAAATAATTTTCAATTCCCAGGTTTGGTGTAGTACCAATGCAGTTTACTTCCCAGATAGATTCTTTGGAAAATTCACCTACTTCACGCCATATCAATGCATAATCAGGCATTAATGCGTATTGATTTGAGTTGATCACAACATCAACGGCGGCCTTTGCCTGAGCCCATTTTTTTTCATAGAGATAAACTTTTGCCAACAATGCCTGTGCAGCATACTGGCTTACCCTTCCATTTTCTGCGGTAGGAACTACAGGAGGCAATGTGGTTATAGCTTCTGTCAGATCTTTTTCGATCTGGGCATAAATTTCTTCCTGGGTAGCACGCGTACTCGCGGTTGCGATCTCAGTTTCTGACGACAATACTTTGTCTATCAATGGAACACCACCAAATATTCGCACAAGATTAAAATAAAAATAGGCTCTTAAAAATTTTACTTCACCCATATACCTGTCTTTATCGGGGGAACTTGTTTGCGGTAAAAATTGGATTGCATACGTCGCCCTTCCTATTCCTTCATAATTATTAATCCATAATTCAGAAAATGAAATAGACGAGGGTGTAAATGTCCAGTTATCAAGATCACCTTTATCAGTACCTAAATCACCGGGGTCACTTCCTTTGTCTGCGTCATCAGAGGTTATGCTGGTAACACCTATATAAGAAAATGAATGTTCGCCAAAAGCATATAATTTACTGTAAACGGAGGCCGCTAATCTTTCTGCGCCATCATCACTTTTTAATAAATCCTGGATGGTGATGGTACGCGCTTTCTCTTCTAAAAACTTTTTACCGCAGGAAGATAAAATGAATGTGAAAGCCAAAAGAATGATCGGTAGTGAATAGTTGAATTTACTATGAGTCACCACTTTTCGATTATTAAAATTTGACGAAGGTGAATGAGAACATTTATCAGCCATCATTATATCATTTTCGAAAATTTTTATTTTATTATTTTTCATCATCTCTTTATTTAAATTGAAGATTAACACCAATGAGGTAGGTTGCCGAAATAGGGTACACATTCAATTCGATACCTGCTGCATTTTGATTATCGCTTTGAATTTCTGGTGTAAAGCCGGAATATTTAGTAAATATCAGTGGGTTTTGTGCGCTTGCATATACCCTGAAACTTCCAATATGTAAATTTTTTGGGGCGAAAGAATAACCAAGCGTTACATTATTCAGGCGAATGAAGGAACCCGATTCTACAAAATAATCCAATGGCGGCACCACGCCGTTAAATGCCCTGGGGTATTTATTTTCATTGCTACCCGGCTGCCACCTATTAATCGCGATGTTATATTCTACATTATAATTACCACCCGTACGTATTCCTTTTTTTGCGTTGTACACTTTGTTTCCATAATTACCATATACATCGAATGAGAAATCTAGTTTTTTCCAATTCACTGACGCATTAAACCCACCATATAATTTGGGTTGGTAAGAGCCTACATAAACCCTGTCGAGGTTATCAATTACGCCATCACCATTCACATCCACCACCCGGAAATCGCCAGCCTGGGCATTGTCGAGGTGCGTTGAAGAAGCCACTTCAGCATTTGTTTGATAAATGCCGTTTGTTTTATAAACCCAGAAAGATCCAATTGGTTGGCCAACCAATGTTCGGGTGGCAGTATAACCATTATTTAAGCTACCATAGTCAAGTGCCTGCCCGATACCGACATTTTTTACCACGTTTTTATTGAAAGTAGCATTAGCCCCGAGTGAATATTTCAGATTTTCATTAATCTGATCTTTCCATCCCAATGCAAGTTCTACTCCGGTGTTTTCCACATTAGCTGCATTGGTAGTGAAATTTGTGCCAAAGCCAAGATCTACCAATGGAATTGTGTAAAGGGCATCGATAGACAATTTGTTATAATAATCTATTTCTCCCGTTAATTTTCCTTCCAAAAATCCAAACTCCAGGCCAAGATCAAACTCTCTGTTTTCTTCCCATTTTAAATTAGGATCCACAATGCTGGTGATATTGGCTCCATTGATATAATTGGTGCCAAAATAAGCATATAAATTCCTTGTCGGCTTTAAGTCAAAAGAACCGGCAGGTATAACGTCGTTTCCTACAAAACCATAACTGGCACGTAGTTTCAGGTTGCTGACAAATGTTTGATTCTCCATAAATTTTTCTTTATCTATTAGCCAACCGACACCAAGAGCCGGAAAATTTCCCCAGCGGTGATTAGGAGAAAAATTACTATTCGCATCGCGCCGGTAAGTTGCATTCACCAGGTATTTGTCCATAAAACGATAATTTACCCGCACGAAATAAGATTCCCTTTTAAAATAATTTCCTATCGGATCTCTGAAATTCTGTTGGGCACCCGTAGTATCTTTAAAATTTAATTTCCAATCGTTTTCATTATTGGACACATTACTTTTTGTTGCTCTTTCACTCCAGCCATTTCTTCTTTCAGAAGTATGGCCAAGCGTAGCGGTGAAATCATGTGAACCAAAAGATTTCTTGTAGGTAAAATAATTATCCCATGTCCACTGATAAATGCTATCGGCAGTATACGTTAATTGGCTTACTTCATTTTTTTGCGTAGAATTTACCTTGTATACGGGAGTAAATACATGTCCGTTATTTTGCTCTGCATCTATACCAAATGAGGAGCGAAATGACAAGCCTTTTGCAATCTGATAATCGCCCCATAAACTTCCACCGCCGCGGATACCATAACTTTTATCATTCGTGTAATTCAATGTAGCAAGGGGATTGCCGACATTACTGGTCTCGGTAAATCCATAACTTCCATCCGCATTTTTTGCCTTATAAATCGGCGAAGCGATATATGCCTGTGTGAAAGCACTATAAGGTTTATTGTTGGAAGTATATTTAGAAAAAGCCAGGACATTTCCAAATTTGAGTTTTGAAGTAACATTCACTTCCTGGTTAAAACGAATTGTGTAGCGCTGGTAATCATTACCCAATAAAACACCCTGTTCATTGAGGTAGCCTCCTGACAGGTAATAACGGTATTTGTTTTTGCCCCCGCTTACAGAAATATTGTGATTCTGTGTAAAGGCCGGGCGGGTAATTTCGTCCATCCAATTGGTATTGCCTGTGATATCAGCAGTCGTAATTACATTTACGCCGGCAGCCTCATTGCTATATAGTGTATATAAGTTGGCTTCGGCTACCTGCACTTTGTTGATTAGCATTTTTACTCCGGCATAAGCATTATAATTTATAGTGAATTTACCTTTACTTCCTGCTTTAGTTGTGATCAGTAATACACCGTTAGCAGCGCGGGCTCCATAAATTGCAGTAGAAGATGCGTCTTTTAAAACTTCAATTGAGAGTATGTCTGCATTATTAATATTCCTGATATCGCCGGTGATAATTCCATCAACAACATACAAGGGATTTACTCCGCCAAGTATAGAGCCAACACCTCGTATGCGTACATCGGGTGCACTTCCCGGAGCGCCATTACTGGTAATCTGCACTCCTGAAACCTTACCCTGCAAAGCTTGTGTAGCGGTAAGCGCCGGAATGTTGGCAATTTCAGAACCTTTAATACTGGTATTTGCCCCGGTAAGATCGCGTTTTCTTTGTGTGCCATACCCGATAACAACGACTTGTTCCAATTCTTTGGCAGCGCTACCTATAAGTGTGATAGATAAAGTGGTACGGCCATTCAAAGAAATAGTTTGTGAAGCATATCCAAGTGAGGTAATAATTAATGATGCATTTAGATTGGAAACATTTATTGAAAAATTTCCAGAGGCATCAGTAGCGGCGCCTGTGCTGGTGCCATTTTCAATAATGCTTGCACCGCTGATTGGTTTTCCATCGACTCCACTCACATTTCCCGTCACCTTACTTTGTGCAAACAAATCAGGAGGTGAAAATGAAAATAAGACAATCAGCAATAAAAAATATATTAAAGGCCGTAGGCATCTAAAACAACTTTTTGTAAAAATAGGCATAAGATCAATTTTAAATAATGCTATAGATAAATAAATAGTAGCTTATTAAAGGAGGGAATACGGGGATTTTTTAAAAATGAAATTACAACTTTTAAGAAAGATAAATTTTTTCATTTTTTATCTAACAAAAAATCAACTATCCTGCAAAGAAATAATTTCTGTGTAACGTCATTTAAATTTTTCTCATTGGTTTAAAATCAAGGTGTACATTTAAAATTGTCGCAGGCTAATAGTTGTTTCTTAGACACGAACCAAGGCGGGCATAATGTCATTTAAATGTAACCAAAAGTTTTAAAAAAAGTGGGAGTCATTTATTCATTTAATTTTGTGCGCAAAATATAAACAGATAAATGCAACAATACGATACCAATCAATTTAATGCCATCATTAAAAACCGCCGGACTATTACTCCGCCACTTTATGCAAAGGATAAAACTATTCCTGATGAGATCATTTGGCAAATACTTGAAAATGCGAATTATGCACCTAATCATAAAAAAACAGAACCGTGGAGATTTACTGTTTACACAGGCGAAGGGTTGGCGAAATTTGCGGAGTTGCAGGCAAAAATTTACAAAGAATTTGCCGGTGAGAAATTCAAGGAAATTCAATTAAAAAAGCTGACAGACTTTCCGATGATGTCTTCGCATGTGATAGTGATTAAAATGAAAAGGAGTGAAGAAAGTAAAATTCAGGAATTAGAAGAAATTGAGGCGACTGCATGTGCTGTAGAAAATATGTTTTTGACTGCTACTGCTTATGGTTTGGGTGCATTTTGGAGTTCAGGCGGCATTACCTATTATGAAGAAGCAAAACAATTTTTCGGATTGGAAGCCGGGGATAAATTATTGGGCATTTTTTACCTGGGTTATGTTGAGAAAGAGATTGGTGAAGGGTATAAGAGGGGAGATGTGAAGGAGAAGGTGGAGTGGGTTAGTTGATAATGGAAAATGGATAATGTATAATGGGTAAATGGTAATTGATAATGGAGAATGGAGAATGGAAAATTGATAATTAAAATTTCACTGAGGTGTTGCATTTAAGTGGAGGATTTTTATTACTTCTTTTTATCAGTTCTTATCCACAAATCCGTAAAAAATCGTGTTTGTAATATAGATATGGTGTCAACCTGACCATTCGACGAGCTCAGGATGTCGAAGGCGAAGAGATTATAAAGCAGATTGTGTAAACACTATTTTTTCTTATCGGTTGGTGTTCGCACCATCCGAAATGTATTGAATGAAAACTTTTATTTAGATTATTAAATTCTGAAAAAGTTAACCAAAGAAATTTACATCCTTTGAAATTGATTTTCAGGTTAAGTGAATAACAGGTTCCGGTTGGTAAAGGATACCAACCAGTAAAATAAAAATTTCTGGTAGAATTACTTATTCATAATGGCCTAAAACAGAATGAATAAAGATACTGTCGTCATGGATTTCGTACACTAATCTATGTTGTTGATTTATTCTACGATACCAGTAACCGGCAAGTTCATATTTTAACGGTTCGGGT
>JBDTEF010000241.1:0-3268 GCA_039922615.1 Ginsengibacter sp. | reverse complement strand
GTACCAATCACATGATCAAAGTACCACAAGTAAGATTGGTGGGCGAAAATATAGAACCAGGTATTTATTCAATTACAGAGGCACAGAAATTTGCAAATGACCGTGAGTTAGACCTCGTCGAAATTTCACCGCAAGCAGATCCGCCGGTGTGTAAGATTATAGATTACAATAAGTTTCTTTATGAAAAAAAGAAGCGCGAAAAAGATATGAAAGCCAAAAGCAAAGTTTCTGAAGTAAAAGAAATACGCTTTACGCCGAATACAGATGATCATGATTTTGATTTTAAATCAAAACATGCAGAGAATTTTTTGAAAGATGGCAACAAGGTAAAAGCCTACGTTCAATTTAAAGGAAGGGCCATTATGTTTAAGGAAAGAGGTGAATTATTATTGTTGAAATTTGCGGAGCGCCTCGTAGAAGTCGGTACACTGGAGAGTATGCCAAAGCTGGAAGGAAAAAGAATGTTTGCCATTTTTGCGCCCAAGAGTCAGAAGAAGAAAGGGTCGTAAAGCCATGAGCTTTGAGCCATGAGCTTTGATCAACGTGATATGATAAGTAACTTTTGTATATTCAACAATAGCAGCTAGGATTTGAAGAAACAAAAGAAAATCTTTTAGCAAGAAACAAAATATATTTTGCTCATTCATTACCTTAAAGTGAATGAGCAATTTTTTGTCTGTAACTTTTTTTAAGAAAAACTATCTATAACTCAAACTCAAAGCTGAAGCTCAAAGCTCATAGCTCAAAGCTGATAGCTCATTGCTAAAACCTACCTTTGCAAAAAATATTTACAAAATAGAATGGTTCATTTGACACGTATAGAACATTTTAATGCTGCCCATAAATTATATAATCCTGCCTGGCATAAGGAAAAAAATGAGGCCATTTTTGGAAAATGTGCCAATGAGAACTGGCACGGGCATAACTACGAATTACACGTAACTATTAAAGGGGAAGTTTCTTCGGATACAGGGTTTCTTTTCGATGTAAAAAAGTTGAGTTTATTGATCAATGAATTTGTATTAGAAAAAGTAGATCACAAAAACCTGAATGTAGATGTTGATTTCCTTCAGGGAAAAATGTGCTCAACAGAAAATCTTGCAATCGGAATCTGGCATGAATTAATGCCACACTTACCTTCAGAGGTAAATTTACATTGTATTAAATTGTATGAAACACCCAGGATATTTGTGGAATACTTTGGAGATTCAAAATAAATTAAATATTACATGATGGAAAATAAGGTTGCTGTTTTTAGAAAGGAACATTTTAACGCCGCTCACCGTCTCAATAATCCTCATTGGGAAGATGCCAGGAATCAACAGGTTTTTGGGAAATGTAATCTGCCTAATTATCATGGGCATAATTATGAGATGGAGGTAAAAATAACGGGAAAACCTGATCCTGAAACCGGTTTTGTAATCGACCTTAAATTTTTAAGTGACACGATCAAAGACAATGTTATTGAAAAATTGGATCATAAAAACCTAAACCTGGATGTGCCGGAATTTAAAACTATTAATCCAACGGTAGAAAATATTGTTATTCTTATTTACAACATTCTTAGGGAGAAAATAAGTAATGAATTATTACTCAAAGTGAGGCTCTATGAAACACCGCGCAATTATGCAGAATATCCTGCATAAGATTTTATAGCATTACAATCAAAAACAAGTCAATTAAATTAAAATAAATGGCATACAATAAAACAGAAGAATACGATTCCGACATTACAGAAGGATTGATAAAGAATTATAAAAGCACGCTGAAATTATTGGGTGAAGATCCTGAAAGGGAAGGATTATTAAAGACTCCGGAGAGGGTTGCTAAAGCAATGCAATTTTGCACGCAAGGGTATAACCAGGATGCAAAGGCTATTTTAAATTCGGCGAAATTTCATGAGGATGTAAGCGAAATGATCGTCGTGAAAAATATAGAATTGTATAGCATGTGTGAGCATCACATGTTACCATTTTTTGGGAAAGCGCATGTGGCTTATATTCCTAATGGATATATTACCGGGTTGAGTAAAATTGCAAGGGTTGTAGACATTTTTGCACGGCGTTTCCAGGTGCAGGAAAGACTTACTCATCAAATATTGGAAGCCATTGACGAAGCCTTAAATCCATTGGGTGTAGCCGTTGTAATAGAAGCGGAACATCTTTGTATGATGATGCGAGGCATTGAAAAGCAAAATTCAGTGACAACCACATCAGCATTTACTGGTGAATTTGAAAAGCACGTATCGCGTTCAGAATTTATTAATTTTATTCAATCAGATTTAATCAAAAGAAGATAATATGGCGCATGCATTTATATTTCCCGGCCAGGGTGCCCAGTTTATCGGAATGGGCAAAGATCTGTACGATCAAAATGAAGAAGCCAAAAAGCTTTTTGAACAGGCCAATGATATTCTTGGATTCAGAATTTCAGATATCATGTTTAATGGGTCTGATGCTGAATTAAAAGAAACAAAGGTGACTCAGCCTGCCGTTTTTCTGCATGCTGTAATTGCTTTTAAAATTCTTGCGAAAAGTAAGCCTGGTATGGTTGCCGGTCATTCTCTTGGAGAATTTTCTGCGCTTGTCGCCAATGGTTGCCTGAGTTTTGAGGATGGATTAAAATTGGTTTCCATTCGTGCGCGGGCAATGCAAAAAGCCTGTGAAATGAATCCATCAACAATGGCGGCAATACTTGGATTAGATGATAAAAAAGTAGAAGAAATTTGTGCCTCGATTGAACATGAAATCGTAGTGGCAGCCAATTATAATTGTCCTGGTCAGATTGTTATTTCCGGCTCCAATAAAGGCATTGAAGAAGCTTGCACTTTGATGAAGGAAGCAGGTGCGAAAAGAGCGTTGGTACTTTCTGTTGGTGGTGCCTTTCATTCTCCGCTGATGGAACCTGCAAAAGAAGAATTATCCGATGCGATTGAAAGTGCTCATTTTAATCAACCATTTTGCCCGGTTTATCAAAATGTGGTTGCCAAAGCAGTATTAGATCCTTTGGAAATAAAAGTGAACCTGATTGATCAACTTACCGGTCCCGTAATGTGGTCTCAATCAGTAGAACAAATGATCTCAGATGGTGCAACACATTTTACTGAATGTGGCCCTGGCAATGTATTACAGGGATTGGTTGGTAAAATAAATCGTGAGATGACAAAGGACCATCTGGGTTAAGAATGAGTTTAAAAGTTCAAAAATTTAATCAGCTTATATTATGCCGCTGATTTGAATAGTCAAAAGAATAACCTACTAATTTTTTT
>JBDTEF010000240.1:0-6557 GCA_039922615.1 Ginsengibacter sp. | reverse complement strand
TAACGGCATTTTCAAAAGCCTTCCTCGTCATGATGTCGCGAGGTTTGATATCTTTTTCCAGCAGGTTTAGAATGGCTTTACCTGCATCATCACACTCTTTTTTCTTTTCATCACTTAATGCAGGATTGGAAGAAGAGAAAGGCAAACTCATTCCCAATGCTTCAATAGCTGCGGCCATTGTATTTGCTGTGTACATGCCACCGCATGCGCCCGCACCCGGACAAGCATGACGGATAATTCCCTTAAAATCTTCAGGTGAAATTTCACCGGCTATTTTTTGCCCCAATGCTTCAAAAGCAGAAACGATATTTAAATCTTCACCTTTGTAATGACCAGGCGCAATCGTACCTCCATAAACCATGATGGCAGGCCTATTCAGGCGACCCATGGCCATGATGGAACCCGGCATATTTTTATCACACCCCGGTAAGGCTATCAACGCATCATAGTATTGCGCGCCACAAACAGTTTCAATTGAATCAGCAATCACATCGCGGCTTACCAAAGAATAACGCATACCATCTGTGCCGTTACTCATGCCATCACTTACACCAATTGTATTAAAAATAAGTCCGACCAAATTACTTTCCCATACACCTTTTTTCACCATTTTAGCCAGGTCATTCAGGTGCATATTGCAGGTATTTCCATCATAACCCATGCTTACTATTCCTACCTGCGCCTTATGCAGATCTTCTTCCGTAAAACCAATTCCATAAAACATCGCCTGTGCTGCAGGTTGGGTTTCATCGAGGGTGATTGTTTGGCTGTATTTATTCAGTTGCCCCATAAGTATTTTTGATCGTTCTTTTTCTGTAATTAAATCAGGTTGTTTTAATTTTTTTATTTAAAAAAATAAGTATCCTTTCATTTGGAGGCATTTTTAAATTGTATTGTTTTACTTGTAACTTGTTGGGCTATCAACCAATCAAAACGCTAACAATTTTTTGAATGCCAATGTATTATTTCAATAAACTATTCTCATATTTAGATAAAAAAACTTTTTAAATAATGGTCATTTGTCCCGCAGCAATATTATTTACATTAAAAAATTGCACATCATTAAGGATATATTCACTAATTAATTCCCCGATTGTTGAAGTACAATAAGAATTCATCGCATCAATATCCTTCGTTACAAAACCGTTGGATAATGTCCAGTTGACAGCTTCCCTGATCTTATCTGCTTCTTCATGTAATAAAAAATGATCCATCATTAATGCAATTGAAAGAATTGCTCCTACGGGATTTGCCAGGTTAAAACCTGCGGCCTGCACGTGTGAGGCATGAATAGGCTGAAAGAGGGCATTTTCCTCACCTATAGATGACGATGCGAGCAATCCGGGAGAACCCGTCAGCACACTTGCCTCATCACTTAAAATATCGCCAAACAGATTCTCTGTAAGAATTACATCAAACCGGGCAGGATCCAGGATCAGTTGCATTGCTGCATTATCCATGGACAAATATTCTACTATTACAGTTGGGTAATCTGCGGCTAATTCCCGGACAGTTTTTCTACGTAAACCTGAAGTTTCTAAACCATTTACTTTATCTACCAGCGTTAAGTGAAGCCTTCTTTTTTGCGCTGCTTCAAAGGCCAGCCTGGCCACATATTCAATTTCACTTTTATGAAATTTGCACAAATTTGACGTTTCATCTCCCACATCATTTACGTGTTTTTCTTCAAAATAATTACCGCCTGTTAATTCCCGATAAATAATAAAATCGACCCCTTTTAAGCGTTTTTCTTTTAAAGGCGATAAATGAAACAGGCTTTCATAGGTAATAACAGGACGCAGGTTGGCAAACAGTTGCAGGTGTTTTCTTAATTGAAATAATCCTTGTTCGGGCCTCACATTAGCGAAAGGATCATTATCGAATTTGGGGTGTCCAAAAGCGCCTAAAAGAACTGCATCACTCTGCAGGCAACTTTCAATTGTTTCTTCCGGTAAAGGAATGCCGGTCTTATGAATTGCAGCAGCACCCATTAACTGATAGTTACATTTAAATTGATGGTTGTATCTTTTGCCTATGGCCTTTAATACATTTATCGCCTGGTACGTTACTTCAGGCCCTATACCATCGCCGGGTATTACGGTTATATTCTTTTTCATCAATTGCTTTTATTAAATTTTTTTATACTTATGCAAAAAAATATTCAATTGAATTTTAAACCTGGAACATGCTCTTCTTTGAGAATATCTTTTCAAAATTGTGGATGTTATTCATTTAGTGATTCTCTTTATATGAAAAAGTATTTGTCGAATATTCCTTTGCGATTGTAAATTAGAAAAATCAATGCTTGTTTTATAAACAAATTATCAGAAATTTACACTCTTGAAACATCACTTTTTTTTATCAAATCCTTTGTGACACGTCTTTCCAGGTTTAATTAATTACGATGCCCAACAGGTCTACCGATGCTTTATTTCAACTGATTCACTCACTTCAAAAGTCTGAAAAACGGAATTTCAAGCTGTATGTAAAACGGAATTCCTTCAACCAGGATCTTAAGATTGTACAATTATTTGATGCCATAGATAAGATGACAACCTATGATGAAAATTTGTTGCTGAGCAAAACCTCGTCTATTAAAAAGCAGCAATTACCAAATATTAAGGCACATCTTTATAAGCAAATATTAAGCAGCCTGCGCCTGCTCGAGGGCAATGAAAATATAGATATTCAGTTGCATGAGCAGTTGGACTTTGCCAAATTGCTTTATAATAAAGGACTCTACCACCAAAGTCTGAGATTGCTGGAAAAAATTAAAGAAGCGGCAAAAGCAAACAACCAACTTTCCATATTAATTGAGGTATTAATGAAGGAGAAGAAAATTGAAACGCTTCATATAACACGAAGTTTGGAGGATAGAGCTGAAGCGTTGACGAGTGAGGTAAACCAGGCCCGTATTGAATATACCCGTGAATCACTTCTTTCCAATCTTGCTTTAAAACTATACAGTTGGTACATAAAAAACGGCCTCGCAAGGAATGAAGCTGATGAAAAGGAAATTGAAAATTATTTCCTCATAAATGTGACAGATGATATCAAAAGACCGGAAGGCTTTTACCAAAAATTATTTTATAGTCAAAGCTATTGCTGGTATGCGTTCATTCGCCAGGATTTTTTGATGTATTACCGGTATACACAAAAATGGGTGAATCAATTTGAAGAGAATCCTCAAATGATCCGGATCGAAACAGGTAATTATATCAAGGGCCTTCATAATTTACTCAATGCACATTTTAATTTAAAAAATTATAAAGGATTCGAAAAAACGCTCAAAATATTAGACAAATTTAAGGAGACTGATGTTGTGAAACTTAATGAAAATAACCGTATCCAGGTATTTGTTTATTTATATATTTCGAAATTAAATCAACATATTTTAGAGGGAACTTTCCGGGAAGGATTATTGGTGGTAGATGGCATCATTCACCAATTGAATGAGTATGAATTATACATGGACGGACACCGGACAATGATCTTTTATTATAAAATCGCTTCCCTTTATTTCGGCGCCGGTGATTATGGACACACGATTGATTACCTCAACAAAATTATTAACTGGAAGGTGAGCCTGAGAACTGACCTGCAATGCTATGCGCGGTTGCTCCACCTCATTTCACATTATGAATTAGGTAATTTTCAATTACTGGAATACCTTATCAAATCAGTTTACCGCTTTATGGCGAAGATGCAAAATCTAAGTCTGGTAGAAGAAGAAATTTTCAAATTCCTTCGATACTCCTTTACCATTTCTGCGGGTCAAATGAAACCGGAATTTGAAAAATTATTGAATAAGATGAGGGCATTTGAAACGAGTAAATATGAAACCAGGGCATTCATATATCTTGATGTAATTTCCTGGCTGGAAAGCAAAGTGTATAACAAACCATTGTATGAAATAATCAGAGAAAAATACGTCGCAGGGAAGAGAAAATGATGAAGTCTGACGAAACATATTTTCTGTATAAAAAGCTTTACTATTTAATAAAATAGGTGCTGCCCAATTTAATCAGGAGGGTGAATTTGTGTAAATTTTATTTTATGCTTTATGCACACTAAGAAATATGATGCCCGAAAGTTATAATAACAGTAATTACTTTCATTTTCAATTCTGCTAACTTTATACAAAACAGAAACTATTGTTTATGAAAATAAAACTTACTCCCCTATTTGTTATTCTTATTTTTATAACTTCTTTTACTCCCATTAAGCCAGGTAGAAAAAATAAGGAATTCTTCACTAATACTGACACAATACCAGCGCTTATAACCCAATACCAGGCTGATTTGTATGATTTGAATAAAGTTTATATTTTTCCACATAGTCCTGAATATTTTACACGGTTTACTAATTTATATACTCAATGGCAAACCAATTTAAAGGCTCTTGATTTTAATGCATTGAATGTATCAGATAGAGTAGATTACTTACTACTAAAAAGAAATATTCAAAATGATAAATTCGATCTTCAGCAGGATGAAAAAGATTACCAGCAATACAAATATGCATTACCATTTGCAGAAAAGATAATTGCCATTCAGCAAAAAAGAAGAAGAGGTCAAAGCCCGGATGCGATGGCTACTGCAAAAGATTTTAATGAAATAATGTTACAAATTGAAAACGCAAAAACAAATGTTTTAAAAACACCATTGCCTGATAAAAATTTATTGAATAAAACCAGGGTAGTGATAGATGAATTGCGTGAAGGTTTAAAGAATGTATTTTCATTTTACAATGGTTACGATCCTGAATTTAGTTGGTGGTTGAAAAAAACATATCCTGATACAGATTCGGCCATGGCGAAGTATTCCTATTGGTTGTCCTCACAATCAGTAGCTAAAGTGGATAAGGCAATGGATAGTTCAGGCATCATTGGACATCCAGTAGGAAAAGAAAAAATTGAGCAATTATTAAAATCAGAATTCATCCCGTATTCACCCGATGAATTGATTAAAATTGCCTACAAAGAGTTTGCCTGGTGTGATAGTCAAATGCTCAAAGCATCGCGGCAAATGGGCTACAGAAATGACTGGAAAAAAGCACTGGAAAAAGTAAAAGAAAATTTTGTTGCTCCCGGCAGACAACCACAACTCATAAACAGGCTGGAAGAGAAAGCAATTCATTTTATTGACAGCCTGGATCTTGTCACTATACCGCCAATTGCAAGAGAGGCATGGCGCATGGATATGTTGAGTACCGAACAACAAAAGTACGCTTCCTATTTTTTAGGTGGCCCGGAAATTTTAATTGCTTATCCTACCAATGAGATGAACTACGATTCTAAAATGATGAGTTTACGGAGCAATAATTTCAGTTTTGCCAATGCGGAAGTTTATCATGAACTAATTCCGGGGCATAATCTACAATTCTTTATGGGAAGGCGTTACAAGCCCTACCGGGATATATTTGATACTCCATTCTCCGTAGAAGGATGGGCATTCTATTGGGAAATGATTTTGTGGGATAAGGGATATGATAGTACTCCAGAAGAGAAGATCGGATCACTATTTTGGCGGATGACCCGTTGCGCAAGAATTATTTTTTCGCTCAATTATCATCTCGGCAACTGGACACCACAACAATGTATTGATTATCTCTATGATCGCGTTGGCCTGGAAAAAGCCAGTGCAGAATCAGAAGTACGGCGATCATTTACCGGAGGTTATGGGCCTCTGTATCAATTGGCATACATGTTTGGCGCTTTACAAATGCATGCTTTACACCAGGAAATAGTTGGAGGAAAAAAAATGACAGATAAACAATTTAATGATGCTTTTCTACATGAAGGAACAATACCAATAGAAATGTTCAGGGCCATTATAACCAATCTAAAATTACCAGAGAACTTTTCTACGCAATGGTATTTTTATGGTAAGAATTAATTCTTCTTTAAAAATGCCCAAACCAATGCGCCCTGTGCATATAAATAGGTAAGCATGATTAAAAATCCAGCATAAGATAATTGGTAGTAAAATTTATCAATCGCCAGAATACTGTCAGAGATCACAAAAGATATTGCACCGCTCAAAAGAAGCGCAGATGAGCGTTTGGGCAAATGAGGAGCCTCAAGATATGCGACATATAACATGGCGCTGATCACAATTGAATAGATAATTACAGGAATCAGTAAATTACCTAAATGTGGAACCAGGAGCGATAAGAAAATGGCCATGTACACGAGCACAAAAATTAAACCCGGACTGCGGAAAGTGAATTTACCTCCTGCTAATTTTAATTCTTTTACAAATAAGAATATATAAAAAATATGGGCTGTCAGAAAAAAGATAAGACCCAAAATAAAATACAATGCATCTTTAAAAACAAACAATAAAAGGATATCGCCTATCCATGAAAAAAGGAGGGCAGAAAATAATATTTTCTTGTTGAGAAAATTTGGAATAAGGAGCGAAATACTCATCAATGGGAGAAGTAATAATGGCTTTAGGTAAAAAGTTATTTGGGTGAAATTCAACAGGGAGCAGATAAGATAGACCAGAGAAATTATAACAAAAAGGGAAAGGAGTTTATGGGTGGTTTTCATT
>JBDTEF010000239.1:0-5017 GCA_039922615.1 Ginsengibacter sp. | reverse complement strand
GAAAGCAGGTTAGCAATAAATAATGAAAAATAGATTTCAAATTTTGTTTATTTCATGCTAAAAATCATAAACATTCGCCTTCTTTTTTGTAATCCATCACCAATACCCCTTTTCACTTAACGAATGGGGCTTTTGGCTATACGGATGTATAGCTCAGTGTGATTACATTGCTGTAAATTGCCATACAATGAAGTTTATATTTATACTTTTTTTCGGATTTCTTCCTGTGACGGTGCAAAGCCAGTCAACCTATAATTTTTCTCATATATTCCTTGACAAAGGATTATCAGATCCGCGGGTAATTAATATAGCACAGGATAAATATGGTTATATGTGGTTTGGCACACCAAATGGTTTGAACAGGTTTGATGGCTATTCTATAAAAACATTCTACGCAAAAAGCGGTACAAATAATTTACCCTCATCCAACATCCTATGCCTTTTCAGTACAAAAAACGGCGACCTGTGGGTTGCTACAGGAAAGGGTTTGGTGAAATATGATTTTGCAAAGGAAAGTTTTTTTCCTCCATCTGATTCTTCTGTATTAGGAAAAGAAATGGCGAAAATCAAAGTGAATGATCTAGCGGAAGATAGGGCTGGCAATCTTTATTTCGCCTGCGAAAAGGGAATAATAAAATTTATAAAAAGCACTAATAAATGGGAAGATTTAAATTCTCCCGTTTCCGGAAATAACTTAAAAAAAGTCAAAAAACTACAATTTTTTTCAGAAGATATTTTGATGGCCAGCACGTACGACAATAATCCATTTTACATTCATGATCTAAACACGCACAAAACAGACAGCATTATAATTACTTATGCAACCGGAATAAACCCTCATATGTATAAGGTAGAAAAAATAAATGATTCTGAAGTGATCGCCGGCCTTTTATCTTATGGCATTGTAAAAATAAACATTAAGAATAAAACTTACAAGGATGTGCCGGGCGTACTTCGAAAAAATGAGGAGATTCTTTATAATTCTGTTTTCGATCTTCTGAAAGATAAGCGGGGACGTTATTGGCTGGCTTCTTATTATTTTCAATTGGGAGAATATCTTCCGGGAAAAGACACCGTGATCACCTATAAAAACAATGACCCTTACGATCCTTTTGCCTTTGAAAGTACACACCCTATTTCCATCTTTGAGGACCGTCAAAGCAATATTTGGATAGGCACAAGAGACAGAGGCGTTTACTATTTTAACCCGGATGATAAGGCAGTCAATTTTTATAGCGGTAATAATTATGGAAAAAACAGTTTGCAAAGAGAAGAGGTCACTGATCTTGCGGTAATGGATGCCAACACACTTTTTGTAGGTACAGGTGCCGGCCCCTCATTCCTGGATGTAAAAACTGGAAAGTATGAAAATTATGCAGGTATTAAAATTAATGGAAAACCCGGACCCCTGGAAAATGCAACAGTGGCGCTACCTGACAGAGACGGAAAATTTATCTGGATTGGCTCAGCACGTTTTGGCCTGTCAAAGTTTGATCGCGTGCACAAAACATTTCAAAATTTCAGCAGGGTTACAATGCCTTATTCTTTACCGGATGATGGCATTTCAAATCTTCTGCAATTACCCGATGGCAATTTATTAACGGTCGGATTTGGTAATCCTGGAATTTTCAATACGACAACCTATGAATATTTTTCATTCAGAAACGACAGTATTAATAAGGTTTTACAACTCAAAGAGGTAAGTAGTATTTCTAAAGATGAGCAAGAAAACATCCTACTGGCAACACTTTCAGGAAAATTATACCGATACAATCCGGCTTCACACGACTTACAGGATCTATCTTTCTACTTAAAAGAATTTCCTTCTTTATATACAATTTACCAGGTGGTCACAAATGGCGGGAATCTTTATTTAGTAAATAATCTTGGCGTGATTTCAATATCGAAAACGGGTAAATCCAGGTTATACAATTTAGGTGAAGATAAAAACGCTGAACAGGAGTTCAAAGGAATTTTACCGGAAGGAAATGCGCTTTGGATAGCCAGCAATAAGAAGTTGGGCAAGCTGGACCTGGCTTCAGGAAAGGTTTTTTTCCTGGGAGAAAAAGAAAGAATGCAGAACAAACAGTTTTATACAAGGTCTTTGACACTTTCACAAAATAGCACCATATTGCTGGGAAGTGATGCTGGATATTATGAAATATTTCCTGAAAAATTACAGGAAGGACTCAATACCCAAGCGCCATTTTTGACTGCATTCAGGGTAAATGATAAACCATTTATGACAGATTCAGCGATCAGTGGAATACAAAAGATCAATTTAAAATATGACGAAAACTTCTTTGCTTTTGACATGAGCAATTTTTACTTCGCAGGTGCTTCAGATATTGAATACGCTTACAAGTTGGAAGGTTTTGATAAAGGCTGGCAATACATAGGAAATAGCCGCACGGGTTCTTATACCAATGTACCGGGTGGTAATTATACGCTAAAGATTAAGGCAAAAAATGCTTACGGAAATTGGAATGAAAAAGGCCAGGTAGTTGAAATTCACGTAGATGAATATTTCGCAAAAACATGGTGGTTTAAAGTCCTATTGGGTTTGATTTTCCTGTCCATCATTTATGCGATTTACAGATTCCGCATCAATCAAATAAATACAAGGGCAAAGCTTCACAGTGATTATGAAATAAAATTAAATGAACTGGAAAACAGCGCGCTTCGTACCCAAATGAATCCGCACTTTATTTTTAATTCTTTAAACACGATTAATTCATTTATCAGCCTGAATGAAACCATGCAGGCACATAAATATATCGCTTCTTTTTCCCGCCTTATTCGTGCTACTTTGGACCATTCGCGGCAGCGGAAAATATTATTGGAGAATGAACTGGAAGTTCTGAAACTCTACATAGAAATAGAGCAAGTGCGGTTCAGCAATAAATTTGAATACGAAATAATAGTTGCTGATGGAATTGATGCTTCTACAGTTGAAATGCCGCCATTGGTAATACAGCCGTTTGTAGAAAATGCCATCCTGCATGGATTATTACCGGCTGAACACAAAGGATTGCTTACCGTAAGTATAACGCATGTAAATGAAATGCTGGTCTGCACTATTGAAGACAATGGAATAGGAAGAGAAAAATCACAATCGCTCCGTAACCAGCATTTTTCTTTGCACAAATCGCATGGTATAGAAATAACGCTGAAGAGAATATCCCTTTTTAATGCAGCTCATAAAAAAGAAGCAGAGGTAAAGTTTACCGATCTTGAGCAGGGAACAAAAGTAGAGATACCACTGGCGTGGGAAGAGAGTTTTTAAATGTGGATATCCTAATGTGATTGACGGCTTGAAGCATTTGTGTTTGCTCTTTGAACTAACCAAAACTTTAAAACATTATAAAGAAATAATCTTTTCCGGCAATTTTTATTCAGATAAAAAGTTTTTCCAGACTCATCCGATTAATAGAGAATATTATCATTGTGACCGCGGACTGACGCCAGGCGTACCGGCCGCTAAACAGTCTGAAATAAAAAAGGCCTCCTTTTCCAGGAAGCCTTTGTATTTTATTATAAGTTGGATTTTATTCCATTATTCTTTCACTACTTTCCTGCTTTCTACCTTATCATTCCCTACCAGTTTGATGAAATAAATTCCCGAAGGCATACTACTCATATCTATTTTCGTTTCTGTATCCACGGCACTCAATGATACACGCTGCAATGATTTTCCATTTACATCTGTCAGTTCTGCCTGGTTATAATTGCCTGCTGTAAAGTAAATCTTTGCAGTATTCTTTACAGGATTTGGAAACACTTTTATGAGATTGCTTCCGGCAGAGAAGAAGTTGACTGTTCTTACGCCTACATCTGTTTTGTAGCCATCATAATCCATTTGAGATAACTGGTAAATGTTCATTCTGTTCAAAGGATTTTCATCATAGAAAACATAATTCTTTTCTGCACTTGTATTTCCTGCACCAGCTACACTGCCGATTTCTTTAAAATCTTTTCCATCTGCAGAACGGGAAATGATGAAAGCTTTGTTGTTGCTTTCTGTAACAGTTGTCCATTTTAGTTTAGCACTGTTTCCTTCGGCTTGTGCGGTATAGTTTACAATTCCAACAGATAATACACTCGCATCATATTCATAAGCACCAAGGTCCACCGTTCCTTTAAACCGGTTATTGCCATCCAGATCAGTTTTTATCATTGATAAATCCGGAGTAGCGCCAATTCCATAGTAAGAATTATTACCCATGTCTATAACCGGGCTAGCAGTTTCTAAATGAAAATTTCCCAATGTGGTTAAACCCGGGCTAATGGGAGATTTAAATAAAGGGTCTTTATCTCCCCTTATATTCCCGTTACTTTCACTATTTCTTCCTTGCACTAAACTATTGGTGATAACCGGGTAAGAAGCCTCAATGTTATAAATACCATTTGAATTTCCATAAATAATTGAGTTACGGATTATTGGCCTGAAAGAAAATATATTAAACATTCCACCACCGGTACCGCCAGCAACATTTCCGGTAATGGTAACATTTGTTAAGATAGGCTCAGAAAATTCATTAGAAATTCCACCACCATCAGTACCGGCAACATTACCGCTGATAATTGTATTCGTTATGATATTATTAGAATTGTAATTTTGTATTGCACCACCATATGAACCCGCTATATTCCCACTAATTATTACGTTTATCAGAAGAAGTTGAGAGCCAATATTATAGATCCCGGCACCACTAGCTCTGCTTTTATTTCTGCTAATTGTTACATTTTTTAAAATTGGAAATTCGGGATCGTTATAAGTGATAGATTCATTATAAAGTCCTCCTCCCGAAGCATCGTACACTTCCAAAGAATCGACTGTGATCACATACCAATCTCCATTTGCATTGCCATCTAAAATGCTAAGCCCGTTGAGTTCTCCGGCACCAACATTATTTCCACTGATTACTACATGGTAAGCATTGTCAGCATCATCTCCAACTATTCCGATATCCCCACTTAAAATTGTGTTATTAGTTTTACGTGTAGAATCTCTTTG
>JBDTEF010000238.1:0-8647 GCA_039922615.1 Ginsengibacter sp. | reverse complement strand
CTATTTGGCATATCGAATTACTGTTTTTGATGTCATTGATCATATTTATTCCTTTCCATTATTTCAAGATAAGCTTTACTGCAAAAATATTTTCATTAGCCAGTCTGGTTATTTGCCTGATGACATTGTGCCAATTATTTGCCAATGCCGGAATCATTGAAAATTATTTTCTGAACCAACATGGCGTTACATTAGGAAGCTTACTCGAAAATTCCATCATGGCATTTGGTTTATTTTATGGCTTGCTGGAAGAAAGAAAAATCAAAGAATTACAATTACTTTCCCTGGAGTCTCAACAAACGGATACTTTAAAAAAATTAATATCGGTACAGGATAATGAACGCAAACGAATTGCCGGCGATCTTCATGATAACATCGGACCATTATTGGCTGCATTAAAAATTAATTTCCGAAGACTGGTAAGTGTAAAAGAAGAGGATAAACAATTGGAACTGATTCAAAAAACAGAAGACATTATTGATGATTCCATTGTTGAAATAAGAAATGTTGCGCACAACCTGATGCCCAAAAATCTATCCTCCAGGGGATTATTAAAGATCCTGTCAGATTATTTTGAAGATATGGAGCAGTTGTACGATAAAAAAATTTTTTTTGATCACAATGTTCAGTCCATTTTTGAACCAGGATTACAAATGAACATTTACAGGATCATTAGTGAATTAGTATTGAATGCCGCGAAACATAGTAACGCAGAAATTATAAAGGTCAGTATAAGTTCTTCCTTTGAAAAACTTTCTGTTTCCATCATTGATAACGGCCGGGGATTTGAGTTAAAGCACAATGGAAACAAAACATCCCTGGGAATTCAAAGCGCTGAAAGCCGCGTGCAGTATTTAAGGGGAGATTTTAAATTGCAATCAACATCCGGAAAAGGTACTAAAATTGAAATTGAAATACCTCTATAAAGTTACCAACCCCAGGTGCACCGCTTTCAATATTAAACCAATCCTGTTTTTCACTTCAAATTTTTCGAATAACCTTGACCGGTAGGTATCCACAGTTGACTCACTTAAAAATACTTTTTTTGCTATTTCTGCGTAACTCATTTCTGTACACAAATAACCAAGCAACTCTTTTTCCCGCTCACCCATCTCCGGTATATTTTTTTTCAGGATCTTTTTTTCAATATGTTTATGGATGTTACCTGTGATAATAGGCGTGTAGTAATAACCAAATTTTACTACCTGTTCCAACGCAAGGTGTAATTCCTCTGAACTAATCGTTTTTAGCAAATAACCTTTTACTCCATATTGCAACATTTGAATCACACTTGTATCATCTTCCTCCATTGTAAGCGCCAGTACCTTAACTTCCTTTCTGTTTTCAAAGAGCCATTTCGCCACTTCCACTCCGCTCAGGCCAGGCATCACAATATCCAGCAAAATAATACCTGGCAGCTCTTTCACCTCCTGTAATAATTGAATAGCTTTATTTCCATCCTGTACACACCAACTCACATGAAAGCCTTCAAAGTCATTGATCAGGCCAGCTAATGAATCGCAGAAAATTTTGTGATCATCTATTAGGGCGATTGTCGTCATGTGTCAAATATAGAATATTTGTCGGAGGTGTTTTTCATGAAATGTTTCGTGGAAAAACATGATTAGGAAAAGGGTAAAGCATTATTGGTCGTATCATCCCAATTGATAATTTAGCCTATTTAAAATTAGTAAATAGGAGGCACTCAAATGATAGTTGTAAAAAAAAGTATTTTTTACAATAATCAGATCATTAAAAATGGAGCATTTAATTACTGGTCCACTCATTCTGCTGCCTATGCATTCTTGTAATTTAAAATTAGAATTATCATAAAATAAAATCCCCTTTAATATGTCACGTCAATCAATCCTCGACACCGCTGCATCTCAAAATGGCACGAAGGAATCTCCTGCAAATTCAAACAAAACTAAGTATGGCCAATGGTATGGTTTAGATGGAGTGAAATGGTGTTGCATTTTTGTCAGTTGGGTTTATGATCATGCAGGTAATCCATTGGAGGCAATTAATACTTCAAAAGGCTATCAATCCTGCCAATCAGGATATATTTTCTGGAAAAGAAATAACAGGATAGTGAAAGAACCTCAGCCCGGAGATATTGTACTTTATGATTGGACAGGTGATGGCAATTGTGACCATACAGGTATTTTTATAAAATGGATTGATGCCGCCAAAACAAGATTCCAGGCATGGGAGGGTAATACGTCCCTGGGAGATGATAGTAATGGTGGACAGGTTATGATGAGGGAAAGACAAAAGACTTTGGTAAAAGCATTTGTTACGCCAATTGCAATTGTTGAAGGACTGCCTGCAAACAATGACCACAATTTAAGAAAGAATGATAGTGGAAGTGATGTAACAGTGCTCCAAAAAATGCTGTATGATCTTAATTATAAGGTAACAGTAGATGGAAAGTTTGGCCCCGAAACAGAAAATATAATTAAGGAGTTTCAGCAAGACCATTCTTTGTCCGTTACAGGTATTGTTACGCCCGAATTAATAGGTTTACTCCAGGAAGAAGTTTCATTACCGCCGGTTCCTGAAAAGAAATATACAAGTGGGGCTTATGTTAAAAAGGGAGATAGCGGCAGCGCCGTTGTAAGCATTCAGCAGGCACTAAACAAAATGGGCTCAAACCCGGTTGTTGATGAAGATGGTGTATTTGGCAGCAGCACCTCAAGTGCAGTAAAAGCTTTTCAGAAAAAAAAGAATTTAGGTACAGATGGAATTGTAGGCCCGGCAACTTTTGCGGCTTTAGGAATTACAATATAGAATGACAATTGCTGGTTAATATTTAAAATATTTCTATGTTCAACAACGTTGCTTTAGATGTTTTTATAGGATTGGTATTTGTCTTTCTTTTATACAGCCTGATGGCTACAATTATACAAGAGATGATTGCTACCCGGCTGGCTTTCAGGGCAAAGGTTTTGGAAAAGGCAATTATCAGGATGCTCGAGGATATTCAAACAGATAACCACATGCCTTTTGGCGACCGCATAGACGGTTTCCTTCACATTTTAGGGCTAAAAAATTTATTGAAAGAGGGAAATGTTGCTCCCTGGTTCTATGCACATCCATTGATTAAATATTTTGGGGAGGATAATTATTACAGTAAACCGGCCTATTTAGATGCTTCCAACTTTTCCAAAGTGCTGATTGATTTGTTGAAAGATTTTAATCTGCCGGAATCGCAGACGGTGCAGTCAATTCATAATTCTATTATGGTTGGCATTATTCACAAGCTGCCAATAAATATTTCAAATATCAAATCAGACAAATTAAATCCTGCAATGAAAATATTGCTTAACCGCAATGAATTTATAGAAGGCAAGGATCAAAAAGAAGAGGTGCCATGGCCAGCGCAATTGGGCACCGGAACCGTGCAGTTAAATAATAATACGGCTCTTTTTCTTAAATCATTATGGCAGGATTCCGGTGCAGACCTGGATATCTTCAGATCCAAGCTTGAAGATTGGTTTAATGATACAATGAAACGGGCAACAGGGTGGTATAAAAAATATACCAGAATGGTTCTTCTCATTATGGGACTTATAATTGCTTACTTTTTCAATGTAGATACTATCGCCATTCACAGAATTTTATCAGTCAATAAATCTGCCAGGGACCAAATGGTTCAGATGGCTATTGCTAATAAAGATAATCTGAACCCGGACAATTTTAAAAATAATAACGACTCGATGTTAAACGCTACCTACCTGATGGTGGCAAAGGAAGCCAATGATGCAAATGATGTCTTAGGATTGGGTAGATCCTGGGTAGACTCTTCTAAAATGTATGATGACAGTCTTGGATCTGCTGAATTTAGCGCAAGGTTTAAAAAACTGGAAGTAGAAAAGAAAGTGATGGCAGACAGCATTTCTGTTTTGTCTCTTGCGCTGACCAATTATAGAAATTATTTAGACTCATTAGTGGATATAGTAGGCCCTGGTGTGACTAATAACCAATTAAAAAATATAAAAAATAATATTATTTCAGATAGTATTTTATTACTTAAATACCAATTATTCGATCTTCCTGAATATGATCGAATGCAAGAGTTGCAGCAGAGAGTTGAATATATAAAACAAAAGAGAGAAGGGAAATTATTTGTATATAGTCCCAACCAAAATGGTGGCTGGGAAACTATTTTAGGATGGATCATCACAGCCATGGCCATCACACTTGGTGCGCCATTCTGGTTTAATCTTCTAAACAAATTAGTAAGTCTGAGAGGAGCAGGCACTACAGCTACACCTGGAGATGACAATACGCCGAATTACAATAACCCTTCCGGGTCGCAGGCACCTGCTATAAACGTAACTGTAAACCCAAACCCAGGCGAGGAGGCCGTAGGATAATTATGTCATTATTAAAAGTAATCGTAGATAAATTAAACAGGCGAACAGCACCAGTGGGTAGTTTTGTAGAAAGCAATATAATAGGTACCGTTTCCAAAGGATATATTTTTGTGAGTGAAAGCCAGATAACAAATAGCCGCGGTACCTGGTATATGGATAGAGATGGCTATTATTATTGGGATGGCGGACTTATCCTTTTAAGTCAAAATGATCCGATAATTATTTCGGAAAATAGTTTTACAGATTTATCCGGGAAAGCTGCTATTCCACTGCCACATGCAACTCCACATGAATTACCACTTAGCCATAATAAATGTTTATTAACAGCGGATTGGCTGGAATTACATTACAGTGATCAATGTGCAGCTGCTTCAGATGGCACTCCTTTTACTAAAGAACTTTTATATGCAATTGCCTGCCAGGAAACAGCCATTTATTTTTATGACTGGACCAAAGATCATACACCTGGTGAAGTACTTGGTCGTTGTGTTTTTGATGCTTCGGGTGATGTCTATGGAACACGGACTGCTTTCCCAAAAAATACTTCAGCATTTATTGCAAAGTATGGTCATGATGTTGCCAACATGCTAATTGCAGAAGCAAATAAGACTCGCTCTATGCGTGGCTTTGGACCAAAAGAATGGGTCTATGCCGGGTATGGAATTTTTCAATATGATATTCAGAGTATCCTAACTGATGAAGCATTTTTTCTTCAAAAGCAATGGTATGAAATGCATTATTGTCTCGATAAAATAATGAAGGAATTAAAAAGTAAATGGGCTGCACATCCTAATGATTTATTTCAAACTATAAAGGCCTATAACGGTAGTGGGGCAAAAGCAGAGAATTATGCAAATAACGTATTGCAATTTCTGGACTGGATAAGAAAGCGAACGTAGAGGATCTCTAACAAAATTTATTCAGGCAATTCGGATGCTATTTTATCAAACAATCATGGCCACATTTATAGTCAATGTAAGTAAACTGAATCTGCGTAGCAGTCCTGTCAATGATTTCACGGATAAGCGGAATGTGGTCGGTGTATTACAACAGGGTTGTTCATTTGAGAGTGCAGGGGAGATTACAAATGAAATGGGAAAATGGCAAGTAGATAGGGATGGGCATTGGGCCTGGGAAAATGGACTTGAAGAAAAATTAATCCAGGATTCAGTTTCTTATCCGCCATTGAAATCGACAGGGGAAAATGTAAAACAATATTTAGATGCCAGGTTTGATGGGATAAATTTTAAAAGTCTGATTGATTATAATTTTCTTTTAAATATACCAGGGGAAATAAAAAGATCAAAAGGAAAAGGTGCTGTAATTGGAATTCTGGATCAGCCAATAAGTACGAATATCATATTTAAAAATATACTCAGACCTGGTAATATTACCACATTGAAATCACCTTCCGCTCATGGTAACTTCATTGCAGGAATTATTGGCAATATGTCAGGGGATACTATCCTGGGAATATGCCCAATGGCTACAATTTTAGACCTAACCTTTAATGATATTTATGGCAACCTGATAATTGATAATAACCATTATGATAAACTTATAAAATGTGTAAAATCATTCGATGACAAAAAAGTTATTATAAATGTTAGCAGAGCTTTTGATGAAAGCCTGAAGTTTGTAATGGACAAATTTAAAGAGGTTATGAATATCATTTTCGTATGTGCAGCAGGCGCCAATGATGAACTTTTAAATATTCAAAATTGTGCCTCAGTAAATTACGATAATGCCATTTCAGTTGGTATTGCGGCGCCAGATTTTTGGAAGGATAATTCTTTGAAAATTGATAAAAGGTTAGACATTATTTTCCCGATTATTGAATATGTCTCGCTCAAAAGTGACGGACAATCTTTTTCAAGAATCAATGACTTATCAGGCAGTTGGGGAAATGCAGTGGCCAGTTGCATGGTTGCATTATTATATTCGGATAATTTACTCAATATCAATTCCTCAAAAATGGATATCGTTTCAAAAGTACAGTTGTTTTCAAAAAACCTTGATTCGTACAATTTTTTAAATCCTTTAAAATTATAAGAATGAAATGGCTACTAATGATATGGTTTATTTTTTTTGCGGGAATGGCAGAAGGTCAAAGTATTTATTATGATGCACTCAAAATTTCAGCGTTCCACCCGACAATTTTGAATAACAAAATATTAATTCCGGAGAATGAAGAAGTATATCAAATTTTAAGAACGTACGCTTCAGTTGTCGATTCCACCGCGAATTTGATAGGTCAGTCTTTTGAAGGTAACCCATTTATTTCGGTTAATATTCCACGTGGGGGAGAAGCGATTTTGACCAGAAATATTAAGCGGTCAATTGGTGGTATTGATGTTACTAACATTGCCGATGGACTTGCCCGGTTTCTCATAAAGAGAGGAAGGGAAGAGTTGAATATTGCCTTTTTTAACCAGTTAAAAGATTTTTTAAATGATAAAAAATACGAGGAGTGCAAAGTGCTTTTTCCCGAAACAATCGATCTTCTTGATAAAATAGATTCCTATAAATATTCGGCATTCCTTGAAAATTTAAGAAATGTTTTCCACAAAGACCTTGGCAATTTAATTGTTCACATGAACCAGGTCATCGATTTGCCAAAGTATGAATCGCTAGTTCATCACAAAGAAATAAAATTGGTTCTTGGTACAGCTAATATCGTAAGCGAGCTTTCCCAGGCAGGGAAAAGTATAATGCCGGACAGCATAATTTGGCAATTGGCAGCTTTGCCGTGGGATTCTGTAAGCAGAAATCTTTCTAATTCTTTAAAATTGCTGAACCTGATTTCCCAAAGTATCAGGGCTTCGGTTGATACCTTACCCAATCAAAGGTGGGTTTCATTGAGCGAATTAAATAACAATCTTTTTGCGGATAGTATTACCCTTCGTATTTATTTCGGATTGTTATACGAGCAGGTCAGTTCCCAAAACATCACTTTTTATGGTATATTAAATAAGGATATGGCTATAGAAAATTCGGTCAGAATGGATACACTTTTGGCCAGGCAAAAAGACCATATTTTCAGACTCTCCGGCATGGTCCAAAATTTTTCATTATTATCGTATGATCTTCAAAATAGTATTTTAAATTATAATGGTAAAAAAGAAGTCAACACCTTTTCCAATGATGATAAGTTTACTTATGTCAACAAAGCAATAAACATTATTAATTATGGTTTTACGATTGCAAACACTTTTCAAATCTCAGCAGATTTGAGGTCAGACATTATTCACGATGAATATACTGCAGTGTGCATCAATGCAATTGATCTGTATAAAAACATTTATTCGAAATACTATAGCAGCGCGATTTTAAATGTTTGTACTATTTTAGATTCCATACTTCCAGGTGATAAAAACCAAAAACTAATTCCGGGAATTTTAAAGTATGGGAATTTTATGGCTTCTGTGGTGAAATCAGCATCTCCGGAAGAGGTTCAGGATGCGATTGAAGCAACAGCACTTCCGGCGGGAAGTTCTTCTATCAAAAAGAACAGTGCTTTCAACATTTCATTGAACGCTTACATTGGTGGCTATTTTGGACGCGGTATAGATCAAAAAAAGGAAATTGATGGTAATAATTCGAAAATTGGTGTGACCGCGCCAATAGGTATCGATTTCAGTTTTGGATTAGGTCATTTTTCAAATGGTTCTTCAATTGGGGCACTCAGTCTTTTTGGTACATTGATAGATGTTGGCGCCATAGCCGGATTCAGATTAAATAATGATAGTACGGCCTTAAATCAGAAGGTAACGATCAATGATATTTTTTCTCCTGGAGGTTATCTAGTCTATGGTGTGGGATTACCGTTTAAAGGAATTTCTTATTTGCCTGTCTCAATTGGTTACGGATGGCAACATGGTTCACAGCTGTATAATAAAATGGGAGGCAAACTTCAAATTTCCGATAGATCAAGATGGCGAAGTAACTGGTTTATTGCGATTGATATTCCACTGGCAAATTTCTGGACGCAAAATTATAGTAAGAAAAGGTAGCATCCCTTTTACACTGCGCAATTGTAGAAAATGGAAAAAAAGGCCTACTTTTTACATTTAAAATGATAATCATTGTTCCTGGATTCTTATTACTTTTTTATGTTGATTTTAGTAATCCGGGTAATGTTATTATTCAAAATGATATAGGACATAAAATGAGTTCGGTTATGAAAATTATTATAAATACATCTATACAAAATATTTACCATGGTGACATTACAATGCTATCCTACATTTAAGTTCCATTCTTTGCAT
>JBDTEF010000237.1:0-9820 GCA_039922615.1 Ginsengibacter sp. | reverse complement strand
GAGAATAAATTTTCTTTTTTAGGAAGTGCTTTGCAAAATGCTAAAATGTTATATGAACGACAGTAATAACTATTTTAATTATTAAAGCAGAGCTACAATAAATACAAAGTTGATTTAAACGAATTAAAAAATGGCTGAAGATCAAAAATTAATAAAAATAACGGTTGACAACATCACTATAGAAGTTCCCTTAGGAACAACGATTATGAATGCTGCCAGGATGATAGGTCCTGAAGTAGCACCACCGGCAATGTGTTATTATAGTAGTTTAGAGGGTAGTGGTGGTAAATGCAGGACTTGTCTTGTCGAAGTGGCTGCAGGATCTACAAAAGATCCACGGCCAATGCCAAAATTAGTGGCCTCTTGCAGAACAGAAGCACAGGATGGCATGATCGTAAAAAATGTTACGAGTGAAAAAACATTGGATGCAAGACGTGGTGTTGTAGAATTCCTATTAATAAATCATCCTTTGGATTGTCCTATTTGTGACCAGGCAGGTGAATGTTATTTGCAGGATCTCAGTTACGATCATGGAGATGGATTTAGCAGGTACGAATTTAAAAGAAGAACATTTATCAGGGAAGATATCGGGCCGCTTATTCAATTGCACATGACTCGTTGTATCCTATGTTACAGGTGTGTATATGTAGCTAATCAGATCACCGATAACCGCATTCATGGTATCTTAGATAGGGGAGATCATTCTGACATTTCAACTTATATTTCCCAGGCAATAGAAAATGATTTTAGTGGCAATATGATTGACGTATGTCCCGTAGGTGCATTGACAGACAGAACGTATCGTTTTAAAAATCGTGTTTGGTTTTTAAAACCGCATGATGCCCATCGTGATTGTGATAAATGCTGCGGAAAAGTTACACTTTGGAATCGTGGCGATGAGGTATATAGAATTACTTCCCGGAAAGATCCTTACGGAGAAGTGCAAAAAATAGATGGAAAACCAGCGTGGATATGCAACACATGCCGTTTTGAGAAGAAGAAAGCATCTGATTGGACTATTGTAGGACCTACAAAAATAAGCAGGCATTCTGTAATTTCTGCTAACCATTATGAAACTAAATTAGTGCCACCAGATCCTTTGAATAAAGTATTGTCACCGGGCAGGTCTCCATTATTATTATTGGATATAAAGGAAGTAAGTATGGTAAATACTACAGATATTGATCTGAGCATACTTCCGGGGCCGGCTACGTCTACTACATTTATAGAACGTGACGAGGAAAAAGAAATTATAGAAGCTCCGGAAGAAAGGATCGCCATTAATGACCACAAAAAAGTATACTAATTAAATAAGTTTTTGCCTTATGCATTTCAATCCAACATTTTTAGCGCTCGATTGGGCGATGTTCATAGAAAAACTTGTATTAATAGTAGTTGTGGTAATGGGTTCATTGCTGGTAGCCATGTATTGCACATATGGTGAAAGAAAAGTTGCCGGCTGGATGCAAGACAGGCACGGACCTAATCGCGCAGGCCCATTCGGGATTTTGCAACCTTTGGCAGATGGCGTCAAATTATTTTTTAAAGAGGAGATTATCCCGACTTATGCCAATAAATTTCTATTCATTTTAGGACCTGTTTTGGCAATGCTTACTGCGATGATGGTAGGTGCTGTAATTCCATGGGGAGATACAGTACATTTATTTGGCAGAGATATTAGTCTGCAGATCGCCAACGTTAATATAGGTCTCTTATACATTTTTGGGGTAGTCAGCTTAGGCGTTTATGGTATTATGATAGGTGGCTGGGCAAGTAATAATAAATATTCTTTATTAGGCGCAATGCGGGCTGCATCTCAAATAATCAGCTATGAACTGGCGATGGGTATTTCCATTATTGCCCTACTTATGGTTACAGGTTCACTTAGTTTAAATGTAATGGTTGATCACCAGAAAGACCAGGTGTGGAATATTTTTTACCAACCATTGGGCTTTTTAATTTTTCTCATTTGTGCTTTTGCAGAAACAAATCGTACACCTTTTGATTTACCGGAAGCTGAGAATGAATTGATAGGAGGTTACCATGCAGAGTATTCTTCCATGAAATTGGGATTTTATTTATTTTCAGAATATATCAATATGTTCCTGAGTAGTGCTGTTATGGCTACATTATATTTTGGGGGCTACGATATTCCTTTTGTCAATGATGCAAATCTCGTGCACCATATTGGTCAGAATTGGACAGCCTTGCTTGAATTTTTCTCACTATTTGCAAAGATTCTTGGATTTATATTCCTGTTTATGTGGGTTCGTTGGACCGTTCCCCGGTTCAGGTATGATCAGTTAATGAATTTAGGTTGGAAAGCATTGTTACCTTTGGCGCTATTGAACATGTTGGCAACTGGAGCAATCATATTATTGAAACAAAATAACTGGCATTTTTAAAAACAAAGGATACTTTTGCGGAGAGCACGATTTGTAGTTAAAGAGTTGTCAGTAAAGTGGTCTCAATGATGAAATTAGTAAGTAAAAAAATTAGAATTATTTTAATAGAAATATTATAATGCAAGCATTAACAAATAGAGTAAAACCGGTTTCGAGAAAACCTATGAATATATGGGAACGAATGTATTTACCCGCCATTTTTAAAGGCATGGTAATTACTTTGAAACACATGTTCAGTAAAAAAGCGACGATCAATTATCCTGAACAGTTAAGGCCTTTTAGTCCTGTATTTCGTGGTTTGCAAATTTTGAACAGAGACGAAGAAGGACGTGAAAACTGTACTGCCTGTGGGTTGTGCGCCGTAGCTTGCCCTGCTGAAGCCATTACTATGGAAGCAGCAGAACGCAAACCGGGTGAGGAACATTTATACAGGGAAGAAAAATATGCAGCAAAATATGAGATTAATATGTTGCGTTGTATTTTTTGCGGTCTGTGTGAAGAAGCCTGTCCTAAAGATGCAGTATACTTAAGTGAAACATTTGCTCCTGCCAATTACCAGCGTAAAGGTTTTATTTATGGGAAATCAGATTTATTGATTCCTGATCCGAAAACAGACCCCGAAGGATTTGCCAAAGCAAAAGGAACCAGGATAGACCACCCGCAAGGGCATGGAAATGAACATTGAGAAATGGAGGAGTGTAAAATGTATTTCGTAAATAGCTACATTTTTAAAAGAAGTTTAAAAGAGTAATCAATAGAAATAATTAAGCCCGGATCCGATTTAAAATGGCGGGCTCAAAAGAATATTTAATGGAAATAACACAGATTCTTTTTTGGTTTTTATCTGCCTTGGCGCTGGTAGGTGCTGTTGGCGTCATTTCCAGCAAAAATCCAATCTACAGTGTATTATGGCTGATCGTTGTATTTTTTGCCATTTCCGGGCATTATGTTTTGATGAATGCACAATTCCTCGCTATTGTAAATATCATTGTGTATGCCGGCGCTATCATGGTTTTATTTCTTTTTGTAGTGATGTTAATGAATCTGAATACGGATTCTGAACCTATCAAAAATGTATACCTGAAGATGGCAGGCGTTATTTCCGGCCTTGCTTTAATGATTGTGCTTATTGCCGCTATTTCTACCTCCTCCACGCAAAATGCGCTGATGCTAAAAGGTACAAGTATTGGTTTGATTGAAAATTTGGGAAAGACTTTATTTAATCAATATGTTGTTCCATTTGAAATAAGCAGCGTTCTCTTTTTGAGTGCGATGGTCGGTGCTATTGTGATTGGTAAGAAAGATCCGGTAAAAAAAAATAAGGCATGAAAAAAATAATAATGATCACTTTTTTGGTTACATCGGTATTGTGCAGTAAAATTACTACTGCGCAAATTGACCTTAAAAATATTGATTTAAGGGATTTAATTGGTAAAGTAATGAATGTCGAAAAAGGCTTTTCCCCTAAATTTAGTTTAGGGAAAACCCCTATAAAAAATATTCCCAAAGTAGCCGAAATATTGGGGCTTAAAAAGAACAGTGAAGTCAATAAATTATTCAACACTTTTCGTACAGGTAGAACTGTTTACCAGGTGGGAAGTATAGCCGGTGGTGCCGTGGCAATTTATGGTATTTATAAAAAAATTGACAACTCGGTAAAAAGCCAGAATTATGATGGTTTGTTATACGCAGGTATAGGCACAATAGGAACAGGGGTAATCGTAAAATTGCTTACCAAAGCCGCCTCTTATAAGGCGGTAAGCATATTCAATGATATTGCTGTAAAGAAAATCATCGATATTTTTTCAATCGCACCTGCCACTTCTACCACAGGAATTGGCATTTACGTAAAGCTTTAAATTATGGAAATTAAGTACTATATATTTTTGTCTGTTGCGTTATTTTGTATTGGCATCATTGGTGCACTTACACGGCGTAATTCAATTATTGTTTTTATGTGTATCGAGCTAATGCTTAATTCAGTAAATCTTTTATTGATAGCGTTTTCAAAAATGCATATTGCCGGTGCTAATTCTTTCGGCGGATCAATGGCCTCAGGTGCCCAAATTTTCGTGTTTTTTATTATGATAGTCGCAGCGGCAGAAGTAAGTGTAGGATTGGCGATCATTGTATTGATGTACAGAAATACGAATTCAATAGATATTAACTTTCTGAACAGACTTAAAAATTGATTTTGATAAAAACAAAATTAAATAACAGTACCTATTTTTTAAAATATTGATGAAGTAACGGTTTATGAATTCAAGTCAACTTATTTATCTGATACCCCTTCTTCCATTGGTTGGATTTTTAATCAATGGATTGGGTAGAAATATACTTTCAAAATCAATCATCGGAATCGTAGGAAGCGGTGTTGTATTTATTTCTTTTTGCCTCAGTGTGGTCGTTTTTCTTGCTGTATCAAAAGATGGATTTGTTACACAAAATCTTCAACTTTTTAATTTCATCAGTTTTGAAAAAATTAAAATTCCTTTTGAATTTCAGATTGATCAGCTTACTTCCATCTTCTTATTGATCATTACAGGCGTAAGTTTCCTGATTCATGTATACTCCACTTCTTACATGAAAGAGGAAACCAATGAAGGTTTTGGCCGTTATTTTTCTTTCCTGAATCTCTTTGTATTTTCAATGCTCATCCTTGTGATGGGTGGTAATTATATCATTATGTATATGGGTTGGGAAGGTGTCGGTTTTTCTTCTTACCTGTTGATTGGTTTTTGGTACAAAGACCTCAATAATAGCAGTGCTGCCCGCAAGTCTTTTATCATGAACAGAGTAGGCGATATGGGTTTTATTTTGGCAATACTTTGGATGCTATCATCCTTTGGCACAGTTTCTTATCATGAACTTTTTAATTCTTCTAATGGTATTATCACGCTCATTTCTACATTAAATACACCAGACCTCGTGGCAATTTCATTGCTACTTTTTGTAGGAGCCTCTGCTAAAAGCGCACAAATACCATTATATACCTGGTTGCCTGATGCCATGGCAGGGCCTACACCGGTTTCTGCATTGATACATGCTGCCACGATGGTTACTGCAGGTATATATATGATTGCAAGAAGTAACATTTTATATTCTTTATCGCCAATTGCCATGGCCGGTGTTGCAAGTGTTGGTATCGTCACTGCATTGATAGCTGCCATTATTGCTTTACGGCAAAATGATATTAAAAAAGTATTGGCTTATTCCACGGTAAGTCAGTTGGGTTATATGTTTTTAGGATTAGGAGTAGGCGCTTACGGTGCAGCGGTTTTCCATGTAATGACACACGCATTTTTCAAAGGATTATTATTTCTTGCGGCAGGTTCTGTCATTCATTCATTAGGAGGTGAACAGGATATAAGAAAGATGGGAGGGTTAAGTAAAAAGATGAAAATTACTTACCTGACTTTTTTTATTGCTTGTATCGCTATTGCAGGTATTCCGCCATTTTCCGGGTTCTTTTCCAAAGATGAAATTTTAAGTGCTGCCTTTGCCAGTAATCCATTGTTTTGGGTGCTCGGCGTGATTGGTTCTTTACTTACTGCTTTTTATATGTTTCGTTTATTGTCACTTACATTCTCCGGTAAGTTCAGGGGAACAGAAGAACAGGAGCATCATGTGCATGAAAGTCCTTCTGCAATGACCATTCCATTGATTATTCTGGCTATTTTAGCTGTAATTGGTGGATTTGTAGGAATTCCTGAAGCTTTTGTACCCAATGGTAATAAGTTAGGTGAATTTTTATCACCCATTTTTGCCAGGTCTGCACAGATATTACCAGCGCACCATCTCGCCGCTCAAACAGATATTATTTTGATGGCAGTAACTTCTATACTGGCAATTATTGTTGCTATATGGGCTTATAAAAAATACAAAGATCCTGTTTTCACTCCTTCCAAAAGTGCATTTGCGCGGGCCATTGATAATAAATTTTACATCGACGAGGCATATGATATCCTTTTTGTTCGTCCATACCAGGCGTTGAGCAGGTTCTTGAACAATATCTTAGACAAAAAGGGCATTGATGGTATTGTAAATGGAGTAGGAAGAGGTGTTCAATACGGTAGCCGGCAGTTTCGCTTATTACAAAGCGGGCAGGTAGGCTCTTATCTGTTGTTGATGGTGATCGGGATGCTTTTATTATTTATTATTCAATTGTTTACAAAATAGAATTAATGCTGGGTAACTATTTTACTTTTCCTGAATTGCTCATTTGGATCCCTCTTCTGACAGGGTTAGTGGCTATTTTTATCAAAGATGCAAAAAGCGTAAAAATATTTGCATTGGTGTCCTCTGTTGCTACTTTAATTATATCCATCATAAGTTTGACTTATTCCGATATGACCAGTCACCCGGAATTTTATAATTATAATAATGTTTCTTATGTATGGATGAAATATATAGGATCCAGTTTTTCTGTAGGGCTTGATGGTATTGGTTTTTTAATGACTTTTCTGACCGCTTTTTCCTATCCCTTAATTTTTGCAGCTACCTATAAATCTGAATTTAAAGACTCAAATGTATTTTACGCATTAATGCTGCTTACCCAGGCAGGAATTATGGGCGTATTTGTGGCTACCGATGCCCTGGTGTTTTATTTCTTTTGGGAATTGGCTTTGATACCCATTTATTTTCTTTGTAGCAGATGGGGAGGGCCAAACAGGATTAGATCTACTTTTAAGTTTTTTGTTTACACATTTGCAGGATCCTTACTCATGCTGGTGGGTATTATTTTCGTATACATGCATACTCCCCAGATGGTGGCCACAGCCGAGCATTCCTTTTCTTTGCAGGCATTTTACAAAGCATCACTTTCACCCGATCAGCAATCCTGGCTATTTTGGTTATTTTTTGCTGCCTTCGCGGTTAAAATTCCAATTTTCCCTTTACACACGTGGCAACCTGATGTTTACGAGCAATCGAATTATCCATCAGTGATGGTCCTAAGTGGATTGATGGTAAAAATGGGTGTTTTTGGAATGCTTCGCTGGCTCGTACCAGTATTGCCGGATGGAAGTATTCAATCAGGAAATATCGTTATGATATTAGCGATTACAGGGATCATTTATGCCAGTTGTATTGCATTAGTGCAAAATGACCTTAAACGCTTTGTAGCATGGACTTCTATTGCGCATTTGGGATTAATGGGAGCTGCTATTTTTAGCTTCAATACTTCTGGTCTGCAAGGAGTCATGCTGGAAATGCTCAACCATGGAATTAATATTTTGGCACTTTGGGTGGTGGTAGACATCATAGAAAGCAAAACCGGAATCCGGAAAATAAATGAGTTGGGGGGCCTGGCTCAGAAGTCTCCGGCATTGGCGATATTTTTGGTGATCATTGCTTTAGCTAATATTGCTTTGCCATTTACCAATTCATTTGTCAGTGAATTTTTAATGTTCAATGGCTTATTTATTTTTAATAAATGGTATGCAATATTTGCTATCCTGGGAATAATTTTGTCATCAGTATATATGCTGACAATGGTACAGAAAGTGTTTTATGGAAAAATGAATGGTATAGTGGAAAAGGCTTCTTCAATGAGTTTTGCCCAAAAATTGGTTTTGTCGGTTTTAGTTTTATCGATACTTTTCTTAGGAATTTATCCGGAACCTGTATTTCATTTAACGCAAGATTCAGTCTCGGAGATTTTAGGAAGAGTATTGGGCAAATAAGGGCTTAGGGTGTAGAGCCTGAAGCAGTGGATTCTTAAATAATATAAATAAATAATAGACCTTAAGGGTTTCAATTACATTATGAATGCAATTATATTAACGGCACTTTGGGGAGTAATAATGATGTTTGGAGGTGTGTTCTTTAAAGAGAAAACAACGCCAAAATATTGGGCTATTGCCGGAATTATAATTATTTTAGGGGCCAATATCCTGGAATTCTTTGGCATCAGTATTTTTAACGTGAATACCAGGGGGATGCTGGTATTCAATTCTTTTAGCCTTCATTTTAATACGATTGTATTTATTTGTACGCTATTATTTTTCCTGTTGAATGGAAGAGATGTAGAAAAGATCGGCCCTCATGTGTCAGAGTATTTTAGTTTAATGTTTTTTGTCCTATGCGGCGTATCAATATGTTCCTCCTTCAATACCTTGCTACTGCTGTTTCTTGGTATAGAAATAATGTCAATTCCACTATATATTTTAACAGGTAGTGATAAAAGCAATTTAAAAGGGAATGAAGCAGCTTTGAAATATTTTTTAATGGGTGCATTTTCTACAGGTTTATTATTAATGGGAATTGCATTCATTTATGGTGGAAATACGTTGGGCTCATTTTACATAGATTCTATCAATTTAGGCACAGGTAAACTACCCGTGCTTATTGCAGCAGGTCTTGTATTAACTATGATAGGATTGTCTTTTAAAGTGTCTGCAGTACCATTTCATTTTTGGGCACCTGATGTGTATGATGGTGCGCCCGCAGTTATTTCCTCATTCATGATGACCGTAGTAAAAGTAGCTGGGTTCATTGCATTTCTCAGGTTATTTCAATATTCTTTTGGAGCCATGCACGCACAATGGCAAATGTTGATCGTGATAATTACGGCCGCTACATTGTTAGTAGGAAATATTACCGCCGTCTTTCAACAAAGTGTAAAAAGGATGCTCGCTTATTCAAGTATAGCTCATGCCGGGTTTATGTTATTTGCTCTTTTCGCATTGAATAATACAGCGAAAGAAGGCCTCCTTTTATATGCCGCTGCTTATAGCATTGCTACTATTGGCATCTTTGCCATACTTATTAAAATGTCTGATTATTCAATTGAGGGCTTTAATGGTTTAGGTAAGAAGCAACCAGCACTCGCATTTACAGGAACTATCTTTTTATTATCGCTAACAGGTATTCCACTAACTGCAGGCTTCACTGCCAAGTTTTATGTATTGATGGCTGCTGTCAGGGACGGAAATCAGTTTTGGTTGGTGATTTTTGCTGTAATATGTGCAGCGATAGGGGCATTCTATTATTTCAAAGTCATACAGGCAATGTATTTTAAAGATCCGGTTGCGGGAGTGAATGACAATATTGAAGTAAGCCGTTCTTTTAAAATTTTATTATTTATTACGGCAGCCTTGATCATACTTTTAGGTATTATACCAGGATTGGTTATTGATTGGATGTATTATTGATTAGTTAGTAGTTAGTAGTTAGTAGCAAGAAGGGAAGAAATAAATCTTATTTATTTTTAAAGCTCAAAGGTCACAGCATAAAGCTCACAGCTCAATCGTAATTCGTAACTTGTAATTCATCCCCAAACCGACCATTCATCATTCATCATTCATCATTCTTCTTTCTAACTCTCATGCTTACATGCAATTAAAGGATTCTCTTTCATTGGCTTTTAGAACAATCAAAAGTAATAAATTACGTACAGGCATCACTGTTGCCAT
>JBDTEF010000236.1:0-4101 GCA_039922615.1 Ginsengibacter sp. | reverse complement strand
AATTTCACTTTCATCATCGGATCACTTACAATGGTTCCTATATTCATCCTGTGACGCATGGCTATCCTACGATTCGTGATGCGGTAAACACCATCTATGATCTCTACTTTTTTGTAATCATCATACTGTTGAAGTGCCACGCCGCCTTCAGTTGAAAAAAGTAGAATTTGCTGCCATTCTTCAACAGTAAGGTCGCGGTAACAATAGGTGGATTTTATTTCATGGAATAATTTATCAGGTAAAAATCCATCTGAAATCGCCAGTGTACTTACAAACTGCAGCAAGACATCGAAACAAAGCAGGCGCGGTTCCCTGCTTTCGATCAAGCCGATTTTTGAAGCTTCTTTTAATGCTGCTGCCTCTGCTAATTCGAGAGAGTGTGTTGGAAGAAAATAGATTTTACTTTCCTCTCCGGGACCGTGACCACTTCTGCCCGCACGCTGTAAAAATCTTGCTACCCCTTTGGGAGAACCCACCTGGATAACTGTTTCTACAGGGCGAAAATCTACTCCCAAATCCAGGCTGGCTGTACATACTACTGCTTTTAATTTTCCGGAATGCAGATTATCTTCCACCCAGTTTCTGAGTTCACGCTCTATGCTGCCATGATGCAATGCGATAGCACCTGACAATTCCGGGCACGCATTTAATAATGCCTGGTACCACATTTCGCTCATGGCGCGTGTATTAATGAAAATCAGTGTAGTCCTGCTCTCCATTATGATAGGGATCACCTTATTTACCAATTTTACGCCCAAGTGCCCAGCCCATGGAAATTTTTCTATCTGATCAGGGAAGATAGATTGAATGGTAATTTTTTTATCAACTTTTGCTGTTACAATTACTGAAGATTGCTTTGTTGATAAAAGGGAAAGTGTAGATAATAAAACATCCTTTGCTTCCAATAGATTACCAATAGTTGCACTGATGCCCCAGATCGAAAGAGGTATATTTTTATTTGATTTGTTTTCGTTGTTTTGCGCTTCTTTTCTTAAACCTATTATCCTTGAAAGTGCCAACTCTACCTGCACACCTCGTTTGCTTCCCAGCAATTCGTGCCACTCATCCACCGCAATTATTTGGAGAGATTTAAATATTTCCGGATAATTCTTTTGTGCTAAAAATAAATGAAGGCTTTCAGGAGTAATGATAAGCACTTCAGGTGGCAGTCGTTTTTGTTTTGCTCTTTCATTGATGGCTGTATCGCCATTTCTGATACCAACCTTCCATTGCATTCCCAATTCTAACAGCACTTCATCCATGGCCCTTGCGATGTCTTTTGCCAAGGCTCTCAATGGGGTTACCCAAAGAAGTTGAAGGCCATTTTTACTCTTTGCCTGGTAATTATCCGGATGAGCATTAATAAACTGGATAACTGCACCCAGGAAAACAGAAAAAGTTTTTCCGCAGCCTGTTGGTGCATTTACCAAACCTGAAGTATGATTGATGATATGTTGCCAGGTTTCTTCCTGGAATTTAAATGGTGAAAATTCTTTTTCCTGAAGCCAGTTAATAATTACATTATAGCCTTTTGTACTATTTAATATCATCTATATTTAATAAGAATTACAGGGGTAATGGATATCGAAGCGTTCAAATAAAATTACATCATTTGTAGCATAAATAACTAGCATAGAAGGCGTGATTAATATTTTTAACGAACAGAATATACCAGAAATAAATCGCCGGGATTTCTGAAATGTAGAAAAGGTGCGGCGTTATTATGATAGTATGATTATCAATAATTTGAAATTCATTATTGTCTAAAATAGGCCTTTTTTATTTTCTATTTTATCAAAGGTTTGGAATAATTCTTTTTAGTATTTAGTTTAGCCTCCATTTATAATCAATTAGAGTATAGAAATTCAATACTGGTATAGATTACAGTAAAAAGATAGGAAAAGATCAGTAGGTTTTTGGTAATTATTTTAGTGCGAATAAGGGGTTTTAATCTTTTATTTACATGAAATATTAAATTTTTAACATAATAATAATAATGTTGCTTTTTGGTGTAATAATTGTGAAAGCACAACTATAAATATAAAAGGAAAATTAAAATGATAAGTAGAAAAGAAGAAATTCCCGTAATTCCTCCAAAGGAAATAATTATAGGAAATAAAGATGCGAGTGTTACTTTATTGGAATATGTGGATTACGAAAGTGAGAAATGTGGTAAAGCTCATGAAATTGTAAAGGAAATCATGAAATTGTATGAAGGTAAAATCAATTTCAATTTCCGTCATTTCCCAATGGTAGCTGTTCATCAGCGTGCGCATAAAGCGGCTGAAGCTGCAATAGGTGCTGCACAGGAAGGGAAATTTTTAGAAATGCATGAAATGCTTTTTGCCAATAGAAGACATCTTGGCACCATTACTTTAAAGTCATATGCCAAAGAAGTAGGGTGTGTCAATAAGTCGTTTTTGAATGATTTAATTAATTGCAAATATGGATGGTTTGTGCAAGATGATTTGAAAAGCGGAATTGACCTCGGAGTGAAAGAATCGCCTGCATTTTTTATAAATGGTGAAAAATTTGAAGCTACCTTATCTGTAAAGAATCTAAGTACTTTCATCAATGCAGCCCTGAAAAAAAAGAAATTGAAAAAAGCTGCTTAAGCTTTCAAATAAAATTTTAATAACGCCGTTTTAAACTCTGATTTGAAACGGCGTTTTTTGTCAAATTTATTTTTTATTGCAATTTCTATTAAAGGCTTACTTCTAAGAATGTACAATAATCTAATTTACACCTTCACTTTTTAACTAACATCTTTTTAACTTAGGACTTCCTAACTTACCATTTTTTACGTACGACATTTTAATTTTTATAATGATCAATAAACTGATAATTGGTTCCCTTCTTTTAGTTTTAATTTCTTGTAATGGAAATAAAGAAGCTGATACCGATAATTCGCTTCCCATGCCTGTAACTTATAATATTCCGGCGCCGAATCCATTGATGTTTTCCGTAGACGGTGTCTATCCTCATGATCCAACTGCCTATACACAAGGCCTGGAGTATTTCAATGGAAAATTGTATGAAGGCACCGGAGAATTAGGTAAATCCAGGTTACGGATTGTTAATGCAAAAACGGGTATCGCGGAGAAAGATCATTTGCTGGAAGACAAAACTATTTTTGGAGAAGGCATTACTATTTTTAAAAATAAGATCTACCAGCTTACCTGGCAGAATAATAAAATTTTCGAATACAACCTGGATGATATTTCCAAACCCATCAATACTTTTTCCTGGAATAGAGAAGGCTGGGGCGCTACCAATGATGGAACCAATATTATTATCAGTGATGGTACTTCAAAATTATATTTTGTGCAACCTGATGAAGCAAAAAAAACGATGTCAATACAGAAAATATTGACTGTAATTGACAATACAGGAGAAGTAGACAGCCTAAACGAATTGGAATTAATAAATGGATATGTCTACGCCAATATCTGGCTTACAGATAATATTGTTAAGATCGATACTTCCAATGGACATGTCACAGGAATTTTAAATCTCAAAGGATTAATACAACAATATGCACCCGGAGTGCAGGTTTCCGAAAATGCCGTATTAAATGGAATTGCATATGACAGCACCTCCAAAAAATTATTCATTACCGGGAAAGATTGGCCGAAATTATTTGAAGTGAAGTTGAATTAAGAGAGAGGTAGTAGGTGGTAGGAATTAGGTGTTGGGTCAAATGCATACTTGATATTCCCATTACCTATTCTTTTTCGACATTAATATACTTGTCTTTAAGACGAATGAAAGAAGTTTTTAACATTGTAGTAATTATTCAGAATTGTTTTCTTTAAATATAAACACTGAAAGTCAAAATGCTGAAAATTGATGGTCAGTGATAGTATGTATAATTTAAATAATACTTCCCCGACAATGGTAAGAGTAGATTTTTTGAAAAAATACTTTGAGCCTAAAACTTAAAAGCTACTAACTACAACCTACCGCCTACAACTTTCTCACCTCCACGAATCAATCCAGTCTATCATCCTGCTGGTAAAACCATATTCATTATCGAACCAGGCCACTAATCGTAAGTGATTACCTATGGCAGAAGTTTGCGTGCCATCGATTATTGCAGAA
>JBDTEF010000235.1:0-10173 GCA_039922615.1 Ginsengibacter sp. | reverse complement strand
CGGAGGAAAAGTATAAGTCTTAAAATAGAAAAATTTATTATCAGATTTGGGAGAACAAGAATTCTATCATTGTTGAATTAAATCAAATTGGTTAGAGTCCCTAACTTTTTTAATGTAATGAAAATATTTGCAAAAATTTGGAAGGTTAATTTTGAGAGATTTGGATAAAACTTAGACTGAAAATCATTCTTGATTTAAATGGAAATGTCCTTCTTTTGGATGTAGACTTTAAATGAATAATTGAGAATGCCTTTGATTATCGTTGAATCCTTCCTGCTTAAAAAGTATAATTCATTATTGGCTTGCAGAATCCAATTAATGAGCATATTTTTCAAATACTAATATTTGGGGATAATTTTTCCCAGGTAACTTAAAATAGAAAATATTTTTAAAAGATCAAAATAGAATCTAATTCCTTCTATAAATTCTCATTCATTTTGAATCCCATCTATTTGAACTCATAAAAAAAATAGCATATTTAAAAAAGAAGAATAAAATTTATCTGGCATATTATTTACTGTTAATCTCCACATGGATGAGATAACTAAATTTAATGAGGTAGAATATATTGTAAGTTCCTCTATTCAAAAATTCCAAGGAATTAAAATATTCCAGCAAACTCCTTGTGAAGGACGATTTATTTTTGATGATTCGGCTGATTTAGATGATCTTCCTGCCAATAAATTATTTGCCTTATTTACTGCCGACATTATCAAAGAGGAAGTGATTTTTACTCGCTAATATTCATTTATTATCGGTTATGGAATAGCAGACCATAACTTTCTTCTGAAAGAATATCCTGCCATTCCTTAATCAACTTTTTATAGGCTTTTCCAACAGGCATTATTTTCCTGTTTAAATCAAAAAGACCCAATTTATTTATATTCCCATTATCTTCTCTTAATGCAGAATCCCAATCTACCTGGTGTGTAAGACTATACCACGTAAAACCGATAATTGGGATACCATCGTGTTTTAGCCGGTGAACATTTGCCCACTGTTTTAATAACCATTCTGTACATGCAGGCATTTTAATATTTGTTTCAGTATGCATGATTGGCAATTGGTATCTGCGATAGTATTGGCTTGTTATCACATAATAGCCAAATATTTCTCCAGCTGCCTGTGTGCGGCCGTCGGGATGTACAATGTGTTCATTAGTCACATAATAATCATTTCCCATGATGCACCTGGCTTTCACCTGGTTATTTGTGAACCATTGGTATTCTTCGCGCGTCATTCCATTGCTCAACAAATATTCATACATCGTTACATTTAGGGGGTAGCCATAAGTTAAATCAAGGGAGAGAAATCTTTTGTGATTTAGAAATCTTGCAAGAGGCAACGCCTGGGGATCTATTGCATGAAAATATTCGGAGGATTCGCTTTGAATAAATGTTGCTTCAGGTTGAACTTTTAAAATGGCATGCATTGCCATCACATTGGCTTTGCACAAATGTTTTAATGCAGTTACAAATGCTTTGTCTGATTGAAGTCTTTCATTCCACCAGCCATATTGTGCGGAAAACATCGCGGCAATAAATATCTCGTTTATTGGTGTATACAAATGAATGTATGGAAATCTATTGGCGAATTCTGATGCGTATTCTGCAAAGTATACCGGGAAGTCCGGATCTTGAAAATTGCCCATCCAATCGGGGATTCCAAAATGACACAAATCCACAATGGGCGTTATTTCCAGCTCTTTCAACCGCTCAAAAGTTTTATCTGTAAATTCCCAATCATATTTGCCGGGAGCCAGGTGTGTTTTATAATAAGGAGGTCCGTATCTAAGAAAATTTATTCCTAATTCTTTTACCAATAAAAAATCTGTTTCCCAATTTTCATAATGACCACATTTTTCCATTTCATCCACCCGCTTGGTAGTACCATCCGGCAGTAGAATATTTGGGTAGCTATTTTCAATTCCTGTGGAAAACATAAATTGTGTTCCTGCTGCCATGAGTAATCAGTTTATTTTTTCTTCAAAATAAGCAACTAAAGCTTTGTCCAAACAAGGTAAGGAAATTCCTTTATCACTTTCCAATGCACTGTAAACAGGCCGCGGAGCCGGCCAATTCATTTCATTTCGAGTGATCGGAATAATGTCTTTTGAGTCAAATCCTGCGCTCTCCGAGATTTGTGTAGCGAATTGATACCATGAAAGGTTCCCTTCATTCGTGATGTGCCAGATACCTTTTTCACCATCTATCAAAAGATTAAGCGCACTATTTACCAAATGTGGTACATAGGTAGGTGAAACAGTCACATCCTCTACAATACGACACTTTTTCCCGGCCTTTAATTCTTCAATTATGTGGTAAGCAAAATTAAATTTATCCCATGGGCCAAAAAAAGAACTGGTACGAATGATCAATGAATCGGAAAAAATATTGGATACTAATTTTTCTGCTTTCGCTTTACTTTCACCATAGGTATTTATTGGTTTCACATAATCAATTTCTGTATAAGGCGATTCTTTATTACCATCGAAAACCATATCGGAAGAGAAAGTAACAAGTTGAATTCCATGCTCCTGGCAAAGAGAAGCTAAGTTAGCCGGACCATGCGTATTCAGGTTGAAACATAGTTCCTTATTGCATTCTGCCTCATCTACCTTTACATATCCTGCTGCATTTATAATAGCCCATGGTTTGTATCGGTTAATATTTTCTTCAATTTGTTTAGGATTTGTAATGTCAAGTTGCTGCCTTGAAAGCGCACGATGCACTAGCGCACGCTGATTGCAGATATTTGTGAAGGCAACACCTAATGTGCCATGGCAACCAATGATCAAAATTGGCCTTCCGACTGTATTAGAAAAATAATTTTTATGTTGAGGATAACTTCTATGCCACCATCCTTTTTCCTGCAGCACAGGGTGTGTACAATCTCCCTCTTTGCATAATGAACTTATCATGGAGCCAAGAGCCGTCTTTCTTGATTTATTTCCTGTAACATCGAACACGCCTGATTCATAGTTATTTTCTTTCCTGGTTAAAAGACTATTCCAATCCATTGCGCCTAATAATGACCAGGCCGTAATTCCTTCAATAGTAATCCCCATTTTTATTAATTCTTTGCAAATGTCCCATGCTTCTTTAAACCAGCGCATTTGCTCTTCCCGCGTACAACTCATGTGAACTTCCGTAAGTGCAAGCGGAATTTTATAGCGTTCCCAGGCCTCCTTGAGTAAAGATTTTAATCCGGTTAATTTTTTAGATCTCACCGAATCCGTGTCTGAATACTTTTCAAATTTGTTGCCGGTTGATGATATGTCAAAATCATGTGGCGAGCATTTATGTAAAAATCTCTCCGAAGTAATATAATAATTAAACCCCGCAATGTCCGGTGGACAAGGATTTTCAACAAAAAAATTGAGTTCATTTTCCGTAATTCCTGCCTCAATAAAAAAAGCCCACATTGCGTGTATGTTGTTAACCTTACCGCACAGGAAATCATAAGTAAGCCACCTCCTTTCATTTTCAAAATCAGCCTGGTATTTTAAAGCAGGTGTGCTGTGAGTTTTTCCTAAGTCTTCTGTTTGTATCAATTTTGCTTTTGGATTTATCTTCCTGATTGCCTGCATGGAAAGAACAACTCCTTTCAATTGATTTAGAAATATTTTTGAAAATGCCAAATCGCTCTTTAGGTGAGGATACCAAAGCCCATATAAACCACTAAATCTTGCAGTAGTTAATGGCTCATTTACTGGTGTATAAAAATTAATCCAAGGAAATTGTTTGGCAACTTTGGATGCATACCCGGCCAGCATTTCAGGAAATTTATCATCTAGTAATTCAGTAAATATTGGTCCACTTCCATGATGTAGTAAACCAACGATTGGTGTAATTTTTAAAGATTGTAACTCTTCCAGAATTTCAGTGCTTCTTTTCCAATCGATAGGTTCGTCCTGAGAGTTTTTTTGATGAGCCTCCCATAAAATAGGGTAGCGTATTTTTTTTATTCCGATAAGCGAGAATTGTTGAATATCCTCATTCCTAACATAATGCCCTGTTTCATCTAGCTGATCGCGAAATGTGTTATTTACTCTATTGATAGTACATTCTACTCCTCCCCATAATTCAGGATTGTACGATGGGTATTTTGTGTCCATTTAAATGAATTTCTAATTCCTGTGGAGCTAATATTTTTTTGGCCAATGTAAGTGCTTGGGCTACCACCTGATCCATGTTGTAATATTTGTAAGTAGCCAATCTGCCGGCAAAAAATACGTTTTTTTCTTCCAAGGCTAATTGATGGTACCTCTTGTATAATTCAGCATTTTCCGGCCTGGGTACAGGATAATATGGATCTCCCTCATCTTTTGGATATTCATAGACAATTGATGTCTTCGGGTGTTTCTGTCCGGTGAGATATTTGAACTCAGTTATTCGCGTGTAAGGGTGCTCGTTAGGATAATTTACAGTACCGGTTTTTTGAAAAATCGGTTCTTCTTTTGTTTCAAATTTGAATTCTAAAGAACGATAGGGAAGCTTTCCATAACAATTATTGAAGAAATAATCAATAGGACCGGTGTAAACCATTTTTCTAAAAGGAATAAAGTGTTGTATTTCTTTGTAATCCGTATTGAGCATTATTTTTATGTTAGGATGCTGTAGCATTTTATCAAACATCCGGCTGTAACCGTGCAAAGGCATCGCTTGGTATTTGTCTGTAAAATAGCGGTCATCTTTATTAGTCCTTGTGGGAATTCTTGAGGTGACTGATGCATCTAACTCCGAAGGGTCAAGATTCCATTGTTTTTTTGTATATCCTTTAAAGAATTTCTCATATAGTTCTCTTCCTACTTTATTTACTACAACATCTTCAGAAGTTTCAATTCTGATTTTCTTTTCAGCTTTCGATTCAAAAAAACTCTCCACTTCCCCACTATTTAAATGTAAACCATAGAGCTCGTTAATTGTGTTGAGGTTTATAGGAATGGGAACCTGCATGCCATCTACACTAGCCAAAACCCTGTGTTCATAAGGTCTCCAATCAGTAAACTGGCCTAAATAATCAAAAACATCTTTGCTGTTTGTATGGAAAATATGAGGGCCATATTTATGTATTAATATGCCTTCATCATTATAATAATCAAAGGTGTTTCCACCTATATGATTTCTTTTATCTACTATTAAAATTTTGTAACCGCGCGATGCAAGTCTCTCTGCCATTACACCACCGGCTAATCCTGCCCCTACGATGAGATAATCAAACATATGCTTTACTTTTTTTAAATGTTTTAATTGATTTATTTTCGATTGCCTGGTCAATTAATGAAGACATATCGTTCCAGGTTTCATCCCATGAAATATTTAAAAGAAAATTATCCACTTTTATTTTCCAAATTTTATCATCAGAATTTTGTAAAATTTCTTCCCCTGCAGCAATAAAATCATCAACTGTATCAGCTATATAAACCAATCCCTCCACGCCATATGGGTTTACCACATCGGTAATTGAAGTGGATATTACCTTTTTTCCGCCTGCGAGGTATTCGGGTGTTTTTGTTGGACTAATGAATTTTGTCGATTCATTTAATGCGAAAGGAAGTGTTGCAACATCCCAGCCTGAAAGGTAAGCCGGCAAATCATTATAATCTTTTCCACCCAGGTAGTGAATATTTTCATTTGAAGGTAAAGCGGCGGGATCAATTTTTATAATTGGACCTATCAAAACCCAATGCCAGTCTGGTCTTTTTTCTGCCAATCCTTTTAGCAATTCAATATCAAATCGTTCGTCAATTACTCCATAAAAACCAAATCTGGGATGCGGAATCATTGCTTCATCTGATGGTTCACTTTGTGCTATTCTGGCTGATTTAAAATGCGCCTTGTCAATACTACTCGGGAAAGAATGAATATTATGATGAAGATCTTTTTTTGCTTCATATAAACTCTGACCACCAGTAAAAACGATATCGGCTTTATTCAATAATATTTTTTCCATTTTTTTCAACTCAGGGTCAGCAAACTTGAAAGCAGATAATTCATCCATGCAGTCGTAAACTGTTACTGCGGAATTTAATTGGTCACTGTATTTTAATGCCATAGGTGAATAATACCATAGAATATATTGGTCGATTTTCTCTGCCAAAAAAAATGTATCAATTAATTCTTGCAAAACTTCATTTCTTCTGTTTAAAGGGACATCATTTGAAATATTAAAATTTACTACCCAAAGATTGTATTGATCATCTTTTTTTAATTCATAACAATTTGACTCTTTGTCATAGTTAGGTTCTTCTATAACAAATACCCGATTATTAATGGCAAACCTGTTCAAAAGGTGTTGTGGACGTTGATAAACGAAATTCCACCTGATGTGACAAAAGGAAACTAAATCCATCTTAATTAAAGATTTTTAAAGTGATAAATATTTCTACCCAAAATGAAGCTTAATAACCGTATAGGCACTTTGCGTGCCATGCCATTTTACGTTTAAAGGATAAAACTTATCAAAATTTGATTTTGAAAATGAGAAATATTTTACTCGTCAAAAAACTATTTTGTAGAAATATTTGGTAATTTTTTTTTGGAAAATCATTAAACAATTTTTAATAATTATAACTTGGATCTTTTATAAAAGGGATTTTATAATTTAATAATGTTACGTGATTATATTCTTTATCATTATTATTTTATTTTCTCCTGGTTGGCATGTTTTTAGAAAATAGGGTATTTAATAAACATTCATAACCAAAAAATTTTAAAAAATGAAATCAGGTAACGCTAAAGAAACTCCTAATAAGAGTACAACAAAAACAGCTACGAAAAAAAGTAATAAAAAGGAATCTGCAGAAGCAACAGGACTGCGTGAACTATTGGAAGATGAGATAAAAGATATTTACTGGGCTGAAAAAGCATTAGTCAAAGCGCTTCCAAAAATGGCAAAGAAAGCAACTTCACAGGATCTGATAGATGCACTGCAAAGTCATTTGAAAGAAACTGAAAATCATGTAGTAAGACTTGAGCAGGTTTTCGAAAAATTAGGCAAACCGGTTAGAGCAAAAAAATGTGATGCGATGGAAGGTCTTCTCAAAGAAGGTACAGACATAATGAGTTCAACTGTAGAAGGAGTGGTTCGGGATGCAGGAATTATTCTTGCAGGTCAGAAAGTTGAGCATTATGAGATTGCTACTTATGGAACCTTGACAGAATTTGCTAAAACTTTAGGCGAAAATGAAGTAGCTGAGTTGCTTTACCAAACGTTGACGGAAGAAAAAGCAGCGGATGAAAAATTGACTAAAGTTGCTGAATCCTCTATCAATGTTGAAGCAGCTGAAGCAGACGATGAAGCATAAGAAATTAAATTATATTGACCTTAAAAAAAGGAGCCTTAAACAAAGGCTCTTTTTTATTTAAAAAGTGTTGCAAAAATCTATTACGGTATGTCTTTTAAATATAACAGGAATTAGAATATAGAAAGATTAAATCCGTGAGGCAATTACCTTTGCTAAAAAATTGGACTTAGATGATGTCACCATCGCTATTATTGACGGTTGTAATTATTTATTTTTTTGGATTATTGGGCGCAGCATGGTATTCAGGTCGAAATTCAAATAATGAATCTTTTTTCATTGGCAACAGAAACAGTAATTGGCTAATGGTTGCTTTTGGAATGATTGGGACTTCTATGACTGGTGTTACATTTCTTAGTGTTCCGGGGACTGTAGGCTTGAATCATTTCGAATATTTCCAGGTAGTTATTGGCTATTTTCTTGGGTATTTTGTGGTAGCTTTTGTATTGTTACCCCTATATTATCGCTTGCAGCTAACTTCCATATATGATTACCTGTTTCAGCGTTTCGGAAGTATTGCTAATAAAACAGGGTCTTTATTTTTTATTATTTCCAGAACGCTGGGAGCCACAGCCAGGCTATACCTTGTGATAAATGTGCTACAGATATTTATTCTCGATAAAATGGGAGTTCCTTATTGGCTTACTGCTTCTATAGTATTAGTTATGATCCTTTTATACACGATTGAAGGAGGTGTAAAAACGATCGTATTTACAGATATGTTGCAAACCATTTTCATGATAACGGCTTTGATTATTTGTATCATATTTGGTATGAGGCACATGAACTTTTCTGTCAAAGATGCCATCAATTCATTAAACGATCATGGTTATACGAAGTTGATCAACTATGATTATAAAAGTGGAGGATTTTGGCTAAAGCAAATATTGGGAGGGGCATTTATCACTATTGCAATGACAGGCCTTGACCAGGAAATGATGCAGAAAAATATCAGCGTAAGAAATTTAAAAGATTCGCGAAAAAATATATTCACATTTAGTACCATTATGGTTTTGGTAAATGTATTATTCCTTTTCCTTGGAGGGATTCTTTACCTGATGGCTGGCGCAAATAATGTTCACGTTACAGGCGACGATTTATTTCCAACCATTGCCTTAAACTACCTGCCTGCGTGGGTTTCGTTGATTTTTGTTATAGGGATTATTTCTACTTTATTCCCCAGTGCAGATGGTGCGATCACTGCCATTACTTCCTCCTTTTGTATTGATATTTTGGGTGTAAACAGAAAAGGAGAAATAGCAGAAAAAAAGATCAAAAAAACGAGAATGGCAGTTCATGCCTCATTTATTTTCCTGTTCTTAATTTGTCTTCTGGCATTTAAAGCCATTGATAATAAATCGATCATCAATGTCATTTTGCAATTAGCCGGCTATACTTATGGACCTTTATTAGGATTGTTTTCTTTTGGGATTTTGACAAAGCGAAGCTTAAAAAACGCCTATGGTATATTGTTGGTATGCCTTATAGCACCTGTGATTTGCTACATTCTAAGTGAAAATGACATTGCCTGGTTCAATGGATATAAAATCGGGTATGAGTTATTATTAATTAATGGACTGATTACTTTTATAGGACTGTATTTTATTTCAGAGAAAACAGTCCCTAATATTAAAAGATAATGTGTAATCAAAATATTGCAGTAGCATCCTGGTTTAAAATTTTATTTTTTCTCCATTTTTTCCTCTTCAAAGTTGTCATAATAGGTAAAGTCTTTAGTTATCATACCATTTTCAATAGTGAAAATTGTACAAATTGGTAATTCGAATTTTGAACCTTCCGGTGATGTCCCTGAAGAAATAAATTCAACAATTACATGATTGTTTCCTGATGGATAAATCTGGAGGACTTTGTCATTTAAATCGGGAAACATTTGATGTAGTTCAGCGTATTTAGTGATGATCTGTTGCCTTGTCTGTTGCACGATTCCCAGCCCTAGAGACGGGTCTTTAAATTCAACAGTTTCGATATACATGCCAGCCATTTTTGCCCAGTCATGATTATTGAAATATTCAAAATATTGAAGAATTAATTTTTCATTTTCCGTGTTAGTCATCGTTTTTGATTTTTGTGTATTACACCCAGTGATAGCTATGAATAAAAGGAATATTAAAGCGATTTGTTTCATTTATTTATTTTTTATTTCACTGCAATAAAAATATCTACTTCAGCATTTTCTCCGTTTTGAGACCTGTCACCATACACTTCAAAATCAGCAGTGTATTTTCTGTTCAGCTCTTTATCTCTTTCCCAGATCTCTTTCCACGTCTCTGCAACTGCACCTGGTAATTTTCCTTTTGCTGTAAATTTTTTGTAGTTTCCGCCGGTAAATTCCTGGCCTATTAGATCATTTGTCAAGGTGGCAAGCGAATCTACTTTTAACCCAATGATTGCTTTATAATTTCCTTTATAATCAGATGCATAGTCAGTGTAGATTGCAAATATTTCACCACTTAATTTGTTATCTATCCTTCCCAAAACATTTTCATTAAAAAATTGTTTCCAAAGCAAACCTAAATCCTCCGCTGCTTTTCCATTATAATTGGTTGTTTCTACCGCAATTCCAATTATTTTAAAAGGTGAAATATTTTCCATTTATAATCTAATTTGATGGTTAATTTTTTAAGAAAGTCAAGTAAATTTTAAATTTTAGATTCAGCTACTTTATAGGTAAGTCAGTTTAAAAGGCTAAATTTTATTCCTTACTAAGATAATAAAAATGTTGAAAGAATAGAATGTTGAAAGACGAAAAATATTATAGGCCTGATTTTTTCTATCATGCTAATTTTAAGTTGTACTGATTTTAGCCAGGTTTTATTATTCGAACAACTAAAACAATTTTTCATTTA
>JBDTEF010000234.1:0-4650 GCA_039922615.1 Ginsengibacter sp. | reverse complement strand
CCACTTCTTAATTTCTCACTTATTTAATTTCTTAAAATCCAAATCCACCTGTGCCACCCTGGTTCGAACCCGCAAATACTTTTTTCAAAATATCTGTTACCCTTGCTGCAGGATCTTTGCGGATTTTTTGTTCTTCAAGTCCTATATGGTAAAATAAACCGTCGAGTGCTTTATTTGTAACGTAGGCTGTAAGATCAGTATTTACAGGTTCTTTACTTAAACGATTGTAAATAGAAAATACATCTTTCCAATATTTAGTAGCATCAGTATATTGCAACGATTTTGCAATAATTGGAGAAAAAGCAGCCGTCAACTGGGAAGTTGTTTTTGCTTTTAAATAATTAGTGGCAGCCACATTATCTCCTTTTAAAATACCAAAGGCATCCTGAATTGTCATTTGCTGAATAGCATTGATAAAAATAGTTCCTACATATTTTGATGCATCCTCTGCAGCACGGTTCATAGATAATACTGCCTTATCTACCACGCTTCCCATTCCTACATCCCGCAATGTTTTTTCAACTTTTTGCGCTTCCGGTGGCATCAGTATTTTGATCATATCATCCTTGAAGAAGCCATTTAACAGGCCAAGATGAAATGTTGAAGAATCTGTACCTACACGCAGAGCTTCCTTTAATCCTTGCGCTACCTCACTTTGTGACAGATTTCCATTTCCTACTGAAGAAAGAACGCTTTTCGCAGTTTCACATCCCGAAAGGATAAATAAAAATGAAAGAGCCAATAAAGAATATCTTTTTATGTGTTGCATTTGGAGAAATTTATAATAATATATAATGGGTTTGTGAGAATGGTAACTATTTTTTTTTGACGTGAAAGATAGGAGAAAAATCTCCCTTAAAAATCTTTAGCGCAATTTTTTTAACGTCATTAACACTGATCTGGACAATGTTCAATATAATACGTTTATCTTTCGCAATTTTGAACCGTATTCCAATAACTGGTGAAATGACATCTAAAAAAGTTCACATAATCCGTACAATTTTAATTGTAATCAATATTATAATTATCCTAGGATATTTACTAACCTCTTTGGTTCCATTTGTAAATACAGGTAAATACTGGTTCATTGCTTTCTTAGGATTGGGATTTCCTATCACTGCTTTTGCCCTGCTGATCTTTATTATCATTTGGGCTATATACAGGTCAAAGTGGGCATGGATTTCTTTGTTGGCATTTTTAATTGGGTTCAAGCAATTGAATGCCGCTTTTGCTTTCCACTTTCCAAAAGCTTTTGCAAAAGAAAAACCATTAAAAACTATTAGAATATTACAATATAATGTAGCCGGAGAAGAAACTGTGAGGGAAGCACGAATCGATAATAAAAAAGTACAAATTGCACATGCATTAAATTTTATTAAAAAAAGTAATGCAGATGTACTGACTTTTCAAGAATTCTATACAAGTTTTACCGATAAAAATTCTATAGTAGATATTATAGATTCACTTGGATATCCCTATCATTATTTATCGAAAAAAGCAGAAAATAATAAAAAAAAATATGTAGGGCTGGCTATCTTTTCTAAATTCCCGATTGTCAATAATGCAACAGTTTCTTATAATAGGGCCGAATTGAATCAGCTTTTAATCTATGCTGATATAAAAGTTGACGGTAAAATTTTCAGGATTTTTACTACTCATTTAGAATCAGTAGGTATTGACAGGGCCGATTATAAAGACACTGATGTAGACAATTATGGCAAATCAACAGAAATGAAAGTAGACAAATCTGTTGCGGGAAAACTGAAGCGTGCTTACGAATCTCGTTATGAGCAATCAAAAATTGCCAGGAAACAAATCGACGAAAGTCCATATCCTGTGATTTTTTGTGGAGACTTTAATGATGTTCCTAATTCAAATACTTATTTTACAATCAAAGGTAACCTGCAGGATGCCTTTTTGAAAAAGGGAAGTTTCGTTGGAAAGACATTCCGTTATATTTCTCCGACCTTAAGAATTGATTACATTTTAGGAGATCCTTATTTTAATGTTACTCAATTTAGAATTCCTGGTATCACTTTTTCAGACCACTTTCCTATTATAGCCGATTTTCAATATCCCTAAGAGAATAACTTCATATAATAAAAAATGGTTTAAATACAGTGCGTGGATTATAAATCAGCACTCTATTTAAACCAATTGAACTTTCTTTAGTTGGGATTATTTCGCCATACTTTTTTCTTTCTTTCTTTCCAATATCGTTTGTAAGGTATCTACGCAATTCAGTATAGCTTCCTCGAAAGTTGAGCCCGTTTTCTTTACAAAATCATCATTTCCAGGAACTATCAGGCGTATATCACACGTTTTATTATCGGGGCTTTTTACTTCCTCCAAAAGCAAAGTAACTTCTGCACTGATAATTTTATCATCAAACCGGGAAAGCTTACTTACCTTCTCTTCAACAAAATCTTTTAATTCCTGCTTGGCTGTAAACTTCAATGACTGCAAATTGATTTTCATAATTATTTTATTTGATTAAAGAATAATTTTCTGAAAGGTACATGAAAAAACGATAGACCTTTTTCTCAATAAAATGCCTGAAACCGGGTTCCTAATGATTCTCCCCGTCATCTACTTTGAAAGTGAAGCCAGCATTAGGAAGAAAATATAAGTTAAATAATTTGAAAGAAAAACGAGTAATTCTCAACAACGGTTGCAAATGATTAAATTTGACTACATAATTCTCAACTCTCCTATATGCAATTTCAACTAAACAGGAACTTAATTCTTTTCTTTTCTCTTTTCTTAGGATTAAATGTAAGCGCTCAATACAAAAGTTTTCAACTTTCAGCGCAAGGTGATACGATCAATGCCATTGATAAAAAAGATTTAAAACAAGGAAAATGGGTTGTGCATGTTGACCCATTGCGTGGTGAGCCAGGATATGAAGATGAAGGTATTTTTATCAATAATAAAAAAGATGGCCCCTGGAGAAGATATACGCTAAGTGGTGATTTCATCGCAGTAGAAAATTATTTTGATGGAGGGCTTGAAGGAAAGTCAAGTTATTTTACTGCATTTGGTGAAATTTTAAGAGAAGAAAGCTGGCATGCCTTTAATCCAAATCAGCCCTATGATACTATTGGAATTTATGGAGAGGATAATAACCAGATAGTGAGTTATAAAATAGTAAAAGCAGAACCATATAGTGTCAAAGACGGTGAATGGAAATATTTTGATCCTACTACCGGCAGAATTCTTAAAACCGAAATATACGAGCGGGGAAGATTAATAAAAGCGCCTAAAAAGGAAACAGCTTTGGATGAACCAATGAAAAAAATAAAGCCCCAGGAAGTGTTGGAGTATGAGAAAAAAAATAGTGGTAAGAAAAATGTGAAATTAAGAGATGGCTCTACGGGGAACTGATTAATTTTTGATTTGGGTTAAGGTATCATGTTTCAGGTATCAGCCATCAGGTACAAAATGCCAGGTTCAAGGTAGTATTCATTAAGAATAATCAACTCAAATTTATATATTTATATTTTAATTTCAGCGTACCATGCTCAAAGCAGAAGAGGTAAATTAATAAATAAATATTTCTCAGGTTTCTTAATATTTTTTCTGGAAAAATTGGTGGAAAAAAAGTAACTGAAAGCCAATATCATTGCTCCAAAAATCCCAGTTATGTTTGCCCTCCTTTTCGACATAGGTATGAGGTATTTTCATTTCCAACAATTCACTATTTAATTTCCTATTGGAAACAATAAATGGATCATCAATGCCACAACTAAAAATTAACGCCGGCACGTAATCAATTTTGTTCCTTACAATATTTACAACAGAATATTTGTAGATATTTCCTATTTGGGAAGAATCACCAAATACTGTTGGAATATTATATTTCGTTTTAGTTGAGACAAGATCAACCGCTCCACTCATACTTCCTACCGCTCCGAATATAGTTTCATTTCTCCAGGACAGGAACAATGCACCGTGTCCTCCCATACTCAAACCAGCAATAGCCCTGTATTTTCTGTCGTTTAATGTGCGATAGGATGAATCAATATAATGAGGAACTTCTTTCGAAATATAGGTATCATATTTCATAGTAGAATCGGCAGGGCTATCAATGTACCAACTTGAAAAATCACCATCAGGGCAAACAATTATTAACTGAAATTGATCAGCATAATTCTTTATTTCAGGAACCTTTTGGATCCAATTGGAAAAATTACCGCTATAGCCATGTAATAAATAAACTACCGGAAATTTATTAACCTGGTTATTATAAGAATACGGCAGGATAACTACACACTTAATCGATTTTTTCATTGCACTGCTATAAATACTAACCGTATCTGCAGATGCGGCAAATGAACGTTGGAATGAAAAAAATAAAATTATTCCTAAAATTATAGAAAAAAATATTCTGTAAATTTTCATTTTATAATTATTGATAGGTAGTAATTATTACGTAGCTATTAATAAGAAGGAAGTTAGCATTTGCAATTAGCAGTAAATAATTCGTAATCCCTGACTTCCTATCTTTTTAATTTCTTAACTTTTTAATTTTTTTACTTCTTCACTTCCTTTTGCATCGGGTTACCACCGCTACTCTGCCCCCTTGCAGATTGTTCAGCTTTAAAAATCTCGAACTTTGTCGGTAATTCTTTTATTGGCCAATAATTATTA
>JBDTEF010000233.1:0-7081 GCA_039922615.1 Ginsengibacter sp. | reverse complement strand
AGATTTACAACAACATTTATATAGGCAAAGACTATTTTGAGAAAATTGGTTTATCGACAGCCTAATTAGTTTCTTTATCCTTATTATTAGCGAGCAAGTGAAGTGCCCAAACTTTTTCTGCCATGCCGGAAAGTATTACAGTATCATCTTTTGATAATGGGAATCCAATCTGGTATCTGCGCCTGGAAATTTTTTCTTTAATAAATATGGTGACCAATGCAGGCACCTACCAAAATTCGAATGTTTTTATTTACTATTTTGTGCTTTTTTCATCTTGAATATTTGTTAATGATAATTTTGTGGACTACAAATATTCTTTTTTTTCCCAATAACAATATCGCCGAATTCAACCCTTTATTGTGAATTTGCTCGCACTAAAGCATAGTAAAGTCTCCTAGCTTCAAAAGCAGTATTCGGCAAACTTACTGAGGAGATAAAAACGGTGGGCTACGCTAACATTTACAATAGTTTAAAAAAATTGTTGGAACCGGCAAACCTCACCATTTCACCCTTTGGTTTCATAACAGAAATGGATTATACTTTTTTAAATTCTTCTGTTATTTCTGTAACAATAATGCCGAATTTTTTGATTACGCTTCGAATGATAAGCGATTGTCCGTCCGGATTCAGGTACATATATTGAGACATGCGAACATGTTTAATGAATTTCCTTTCTTTAACTATCAGCCTGAATGTCCAGGTAAAATAATTTCCATATAATTTCCCTCGTGCCGTACCATCTATATCATTTGCTGTGGCTTCTACATTGTGCTCATCCACTTGTTTCAGTTGCCACGAACGATGATTTTTTTGGCCACTTCCTGGGTATAGATCCTGCTCAATAAATACTTTCCCATCTTTTACTGTACCGATAGTTTCTGTGGTGATCTGGACAGAAGGCTTGCCTGTATGGGATTCCATCACGCCATAGGATTTTGTGTGGCCACCGAAAAAAGCGACGGGATCCAGCTTTGCTGTGCTTTTTTCAAATGCTGCCGGTTTGAGGGAAGCACAACCGGTAGCTATAAAGCAAATCATAATCGGAACAAGTATTTTCTGCATAACAAATAAAAATTATTTTAACAATAACCCAGATACGTAATTTTCTATTATTTGTTTTTGAAAACCAAATGTATTTTTATAATTATTAGGATTTTGGAATTTGCATCTTGGATATTAGGAGTAGGATATTGCAGAAAATCTTTTGCTAAACAAAAATGTCACACCAAGCATAGTGATTCAAATATTAGCAATTAAATATTCTGTATGGCATTAAGTCGGAGATTTTGTAAACAAAAAAAGTTAGGAATGAATATTCCATTGGATCTGTAAGCACTTTTAATTTTTAAATGACCTTCCTGATAATGAAGGCTCGATTTTGCATCATGTTATCTATCGAATGGAATTTAGAAGGTGAAATAAAAAATTTATCAATAGGTAAAGTTTCTATGAATAACATTTTTTATTAGAATATCATAATGGCAAATATTCTATAATTCCCAAAGATTCTGGCAATGCATTTTTGTGAGATCAAGTTAAGTATTTAATTAAATAATTAAAAACCAACTATTAAAATGAATTTTTATTTACTCACTTAATTTTTTGAAAGTTGTACAAAGCAGCTATTTTACTCTAGTATTTTTTCAAAATGCATCAATTTTCCCTCCTTACTTACGCCTTCAATGATTACCTTAAATGCCTGGGTTACATCATTATTAAAAAAAGTAATGGTGGCTTTATTCGCCCCGGGGTGTGTTATTATTTCAGGAGCCCAAAACAAGGTAGTCCTCGTATCCTGGTTGTCATTTTCAGGACTGATCACATCATAATTAGGTGAATAAAATTGCTTGATAGTAGTGTAACCCGTTACGGTATTATTGGATAATCCTTTTCCTGGTGTTGAAGGAATATCTGCACCTCTCCGCATATAAATAGAAATAGCACCACCTGCGCCACCACCTATGGCTCCCATAAAAGGTGGCCTTAGTACTTTTATATAAGCGATATCCGCAACAGATAGGTTGGCAATCATACTTACGTCTGCCTGCATCTCATTCAGGTAAAGTGCCGGGGTTGCATTTCTCCATGACAATGTGGGAGGATTCCCCTGAGTTATTTGTAAGCCCGCCACTTTCCCCTGTAAATAATCAAACACAGAAAGTGAAGCTCTCGCAGCAACATCCGTCAATAAATCAAATTGATAACCGTCTCCGCCACTAAATAAGCCAGTCGCATATTTTTCATCCATTAACTGCAGCGTCGGTGTTTTTTTTGCCTTGATAGTAATTGCTTCCAATACTTTTCCTTTCTGCGCATTTAGTTCCTTGAGTGCTGCTGTAGATAGTTTAAAATGATATTGATCCGCGGCATTGTCATCCACTGATTTAAAAAGGCCGCTGGCAATTGTTTGTTGCGTAAATGCCGGCAGACGGTTTTGCATAAACTTTACTGAAGCGTCAGATCTGCCTTTCAATTTTGGCAATTGATAGAAAACTTTTGCAGTATCAAAAATGATTAATTTGCTATCATTAAAAGAGCCATCAGGGAGTACGGGTACTTCGTAAATTTGATTCCCGGTTTTGTCCTGGTTGAACATTAATATGATTTTACCGGCATCCCGTAATTGGATTGGAGAGATACCAAATATTTGTCCTGAAATGGAAAGATAGGAGGTATCTCTGGGATAAATGATCTTAGGGAAATCGCCCGCCCTTACGTTTTCCCAATTATATTTTCTCCAACCATTTGTCATCATTACCAGGTCAAGATTTTTTGAAATAGAATCTGAATTATTTTCAAAATAATAAACAGGATTATTTACGATTCCTTTTATTTCGCTTGTTAATAAAAAGTGAGAAATAATATTGTCTTTCATTTCATTTTCAATTTTCACATCTGTAACTGAAATAGAAAGATTTGCCGAAATGCTGTCGGGTACAGTAATGTCAATTATATTTTTAGCTCTTTTATTTAAGCCCCAATGCGCCACTTCCAAATCGGGCGAAAAATTAAATTCTTCATTATTGATAAAAGTAATTCGCTCTGCAAGCGGCTTCATGGTATTGTCAAAAACGGTGATGGTCATTATTCCGCTTGGCAGGTCTTTAACGGGAACAATTCCTTCAATCAATCCATCTTTTAATGGTTTTACTAATTTGAAAACCGTTTGCCCATACATGGTTCCTAATACGGTTAGTTGGGAATTCTCATTAATCGGGGAAGCGCTTATTTTAAAACTTCTGGCATTATCCGACATTCCGATTTGCATCGAAACTCCTTGCGACTGAATGGAAGGTAATGGAGTTGTATGTTCCACTTTATTCTCATCTTTCCATACTGCTGTAAAGTTCTCATTTGGTTTTGGATTTAAATAAAAATATCCCATACCGTCATGAATTACGGTCAACTTTTCTATGGTATTTCCCTGGTTGTTTTTAACAACGCCGGTTACATTTACCGGACGTCCCCATTGGTCATTTGCTTTAAATGCAATTTTATTAATAATACCGGCAATTGTATTTCCTCCTTCGGGAAAAAAAGTGATTTGGGGTATGATAGCATTCTTTTTCGTTGTAATTGTAGGATCTTTTAAAAGTATACTGATATCCTTGTTATATAGAAAAGCGGTATCGAAATTAAGCATCCATTTTGTATAAGCTTTTACATGAAGGAAACGGCTTTTAAAATCATCCGGGACACCAAATTGACCAATGGCTGCTGCTTCTAATAAAGGGCTCGAAGTACGTCTCAATAAATTGCCTTTATCATCTGTCCAATCTAAATACAGGGTTTTGCTCGCTTCGTCCGGAAAGATAGCTTTCATCAGGTAGGCCTTGAACCATACTGTATCGCCTGGCGCATAATTATTCTTATCAAAATGAATATAAATTCTTTCCTGGCCAAAATCGTTTGAATATTTTGAAAGGTTTGCATCAAAATCCTGGGCTATAATAAAAAGAGGTGTCAGCAAGAAAAGAAATACAAACGAAAGGTGAATTTTCATAGAGGAACTTTTAGAAAGGTGTAAATTAATGTAAACAACAATTAATACCCAATTGTTTCGTTCTAAACGAATGCTAAAAGTGCAGTAAATAAGAATTTTGGCTGCGCAAAACTCCCTTAAATATGCTACAGACGATGCATAATAAATTGATTAAATGCTAAACATTTAATTATTAAGCTAACTTTCAAATGATTATAATATTTTTGACAAAATAGTATATCCAATGGCTTTTGAAAGAATTACCGAAAATGCTTCGTCTTACCGCCACCTCGAGGAAATGACAATAGGTGAATTGGCCGAAAATATAAATCGTGAAGATTTTAAAGTCGCTGAGGCTATCAGGCAATCTTTACCTGAAATTACCAGGTTGATAACTGCAGTATGCGGTAAAATGGTAGCTGGCGGCAGACTATTTTATATAGGCGCGGGCACAAGTGGAAGACTGGGAATATTAGATGCAAGTGAATGCAGGCCTACATATGGCGTTTCTGACGGGTTAGTCGTAGGTATTATAGCAGGTGGTGAAAAGGCTATTATTCATGCCATAGAAAATGCCGAAGACAATAAAGAACAAGGTTGGAAAGACCTGGAAAAACACCATGTCACCAGTGCTGATTTTGTGATTGGAATAGCCTCCAGCGGTACGACACCGTACGTAATAGGCGCTTTAAAAAAATGCAGAGAAAATAATATTTCTACAGGAAGCATTTCATGCAACCCGGAATCACCTGTAAGTAAAGTGGGCGATTTTCCTGTAGAAGTAATAGTGGGGCCAGAATTCGTAACAGGAAGCACGCGTATGAAAAGTGGTACAGCACAGAAAATGATCCTGAACATGATTTCAACTACGGCAATGATCCAGTTAGGTAGGGTGGAAGATAACAAAATGGTGAATATGCAATTGACAAATGCCAAAGTTGTGAATAGAGGAGTGAAGATGCTGATGGATCAAATAGGGACAGATGATGAAGAAAGTGCAAGAAAATTGTTACTTAAATACAAGAGTGTCAAAAATGCCATGAATCACTATAAATAATTTTTGGCGGTACCAAAATAGATTTAACTTTAATGTATCAATTCATTCAATAATTAAATCTACGGCCATGAAATCAAATTTTTTACTATCTCTGTTTTTGATTGGATCTTTTACCATTGTTTCTGCCCAATCGAATAACCGTGCTTTTGCAATTACCGGACAATCATCAGGAAATTTTAATTGGACAGATATCAGGGCCATTGATTTATCCTCCGGATCTGTAAATGCTGTTTTATTTGAAAGTGGCAAAACCAGATTTTCTTTAAAAGATATTCAAACCAAGAAGGATGTCACCAACATTTTTATTACCGGAGCTCCCGCTGTAGTCAAAATGAAAGGAGACATGTCTGTTTCTTCCGATTCAATTGAAGTCGCACTTCCTTCTCCTACATCCCTGATGAGTGCTGCCATGGCTTATGATCAGCGCCATGAGAAATTATTTTTTGCGTCTATGCATGTAGGTAAGTTGATGTGGCTCGACCTAAGATCCCCTAATGAATCACCATCATTTTACACTGTTGCGCCATTACTTGTGGATAATAAAAATTGGAATGATGAAGCGCTGAACATAACCCGGATGACAATAGGTGGAGATGGAAATGGATATGCAATTACAAATGATGGTAATCATTTGATCAGATTTACTACAGGCAAAAAAGTAATCATTACAGACCTCGGCGCCTTGACAGATGCGGCAGCAAATAAAGACGTTTCAGTACATGCGAAAAGTTCAAGCTGGGGTGGCGATATAGTAGCAGATGCTTTTGGTAAATTGTACCTCTTTTCTGCATTTCACCATGTTTTTGAAATAGACATAAATACAAAGGTTGCCACACACAAAGGTGTTGTATCGAATTTGCCGGAAAATTTTTCACTGAATGGTGTTGCTGTAGATGCAGATGGAAATGTTCTAATTAGCAGTGCCAATACGTTTGATGGATTTTATAAAGTAAATCTTAATGAACTTTCTGCTACTAAATTAGCAACAAAGGGACAGGTGTTTAATGCATCAGATTTGGCAAGCAGTCACTTATTAGGAGAAAATCAACTGAAAAATGGTGTCGCTGTTTTGAAACCGCTTGATATTTTATCTGAAAGCTTTATTTCGGTTTATCCCAATCCCGTATTGAATAACAAAGTGAAGATCTCTTTCAAAAATGTGATGCCGGGCACGTATGAAATTTCGATTACAGACCTGGAAGGTAGATCGATAAAAAAGAAATCAGTTGAAATCAATAATCCGGGTCAGATTGAAGATTTTCAATTAAATAAACAATTGGCAAAAGGTATGTACCTGATCAAAATCTGTAATTCAAAAAATGAAAATGTGTTGGCTGATAAATTAATTCTTCAATAAAGGTAATGAGCTGTTAAAGCTTTATTTGAAAAATTTCTTCATGGAAATTTGAAGCCTCTCCTTATTTGGCAGAGGCTTTTTTGTTCCAATTATTGGGTGAAATACATAAGCCTATTGCATTTACCTCCGTGTAAGTATAAATTTTTTTTTTCTGTATATCCTAAAATTTTCAAGGCACCGATTCAAATTCATAAATTTGTACCAGAAATTAAAAATAGATGCAGGATATAGAACCATACGATAATTGGCTTCACTTATATACGTCAGAAGAAGACAATCATTCGCCTTTTTATGGTAAGGAGTACAGCCAGTTTGAGTATATTAATACGATTTATAATTATTACATTCATCCTTTATGGGACGAATTCGGTAGCCGGACTTTATACCTGAAAGTTTTGATGGCAGACTATGATGAAAAGTACGTGATCATGGAAATGATAGGAGAGTGGAACGATGCCATAGAGAATGATATCATGACATTGAAGCGGGATGTGATAGATGAATTTTTACATGAAGGCATCAATAAATTCATTTTGATCACAGAAAACGTTCTTAATTTTCACAGTAGCGATGATAGTTATTATGAAGAGTGGTACGAAGATGTGAAAGAAAATGGTGGCTGGATCGTATTCATGAATATGCCTGAAGCTACCCAACATGATTTTATCAATTCCCGTTTAAACAA
>JBDTEF010000232.1:0-2745 GCA_039922615.1 Ginsengibacter sp. | reverse complement strand
TAATGGCTAAGGTGCTTTCACCCGACGATTACTGTAAAAGTTATAGTGAGATATTTGAAGGAAATGACATTTGGAAAAACCTTGCAGTACCTGAAGAAAAATTATTTGAATGGGATTCAGCATCAACTTACGTAAAAGAAGTTCCGTTTTTTAGTAATATTTCTGACGAGGCAGAAGCCATGAAAGATATTCACAATGCGAGGGCATTGCTCGTGCTGGGAGATAGTATCACCACGGATCACATTTCTCCTGCGGGTCAGTTCAATGAAACATCCGCTGCTGGTAAATATTTAATTTCCCGTGGCGTAGAAAAAAAGAATTTTAATTCTTATGGATCAAGAAGAGGAAATGATGAAGTAATGATACGTGGCACATTTGCCAACGTGCGGATCAAAAATAAATTAGCAGTAAAAGAAGGCGGTTACACTACTTATTTGCCTTCCAATGAAGAAATGTCTGTGTATGATGCTGCGGTAAAATATAAGGAAACCAATACACCGCTTGTAGTGTTAACCGGTAAAGAATATGGTAGCGGTTCTTCAAGAGACTGGGCCGCAAAAGGAACTTTTTTATTGGGAATAAAAGCGGTAATAGCAGAGAGCTATGAGCGAATACACCGGAGTAATCTTGTCGGCATGGGTGTACTTCCTTTGCAATACAAAGATGGCCAAACAGCAGAAAGCCTTGGCCTTACCGGAAAAGAGAGTTTTGACATCATTGGTATTTCTACTTTAAAGCCATTACAGGAATTAAAAGTTATAGCTAAAAGTGAAGACGGCAAACAAATTGAATTTAATGCAATCGCCCGGGTAGACTCACAAATAGAGATCGAGTATTATAAGCACGGCGGAATTCTGCAATATGTATTGAGGCAATTTTTGAAGAAGGATGAGGAGGAGTAGAAATTGATTATGATAAGGTTTTATTTCAAGGTTTCCGGACTTTTGACATTTATTAATAGGTCCGGAAACTTAGAACTTGCACCATAATAGTTTTAATATTTGTTATTAACTTTCAATTTCGACCAATATAAATTGACGTCAATGCATGCAATCCAAATCAGAAACGTAGCGAAACTTATCTTCTGGATTACCGGCAAATAAATAATTAATCCTTTAGTGAAATACACATAATTATTAAGGCCGACTAGTAAAATATTGGCCAGTCCAAACCAAAATAATCCAATCCATCGATTTTTATATAGCACGACGAATATTCCGATAGTTGCCATTAATCCAAAAAAAGAAGCCATATCAGTAATTAAGTCATGGTTAATATTGGTAAATAAAAGAAAGGCTATCACCATTGAAATAACGCCGGAGATTTGAATGAGCAGCCTGGTAATTCTGGTTGCCTCCATTCGTTGGGGAAAAATAATCCAAAAAAAGGAGAGGCTTACACAGAGTAAAAACATTGCCGTCATGGCAATTGGTTTTGCAGCATTCTGCCGGCCATTCATTGCAGTCTCATTTAATAGGTTGCACCAGTAATTATTTTGCCAACTAAACCCTATAGAATTTTTGTCAACCTGGGAACCACCAGGATAGTAGCGTGTTGCCATTAAATAAAGAAAAATAAAAATGAGTATTCCTACTGTTGGAATTAGTAAGAAAATGTCTTTAGATTTCTTCATTCAAAATGTAAGAATTAAATTTCTAATTTCTAATCCGACAAGCAAATTAAAATTGCATTCAACATTTAATTATTCAACATCAGCGGCATTACCAACATCAACAGCTCTTCATTTTCCTCTTTTTCTGTTGGTTTAATGATACCTGCTTTTGTAGGAGTACTTAATTCTATCACCACTTCTGCAGTATCAGCTGCATTGAGCATTTCCACGAGGAATTTAGAATTAAAAGCTATCTGAAGGTCTTCGCCATCATATTGACAACTCATTCTTTCATTACCTTCAAAGCTAAAATCAACATCCTGGGCTGCAAGCTGTAATTCACTACCGGTAATAGTCAGCGCTACCTGGTTCGTGCTTTTATTACTAAAAACACCTACGCGACGCAAAGCATTTTGGAAGTCATTTTTATTGACAGTCAATTTATAAGGATTATCTGTCGGAATCACCACTTTGTAATCCGGGAAGCGGGCATCTATCAGTCGGCAAACCATTTCTGTATTACCATGTTTTACAAAAAGATGATTTGAATTATAGGTAATTTCCAAATTTTCATCAGTGGTAGGAAGCGCATTCTTTAATAAAGTAAGCGGCTTTTTGGGTACGATGAAAGAAGTAGTTTCCGGACATTCAACATCTAATCTTGTATAACGAACCAACCGGTGGGCATCAGTGGCAACTGAGGTAATACCTTCCGGCGATAATTGAAAAAACACTCCTGTCATAGCCGGGCGTAAATCATCATTACTTACCGCAAACAAACATTTATTAATTGCTTTCAGCAGTGCCGATGTTGGCATTGAAAAAGTACTGGCCTCATCTGCAGGTGGTTCTTTGGGAAAATTATCCGGGTTTTCTCCCATCACTTTATATTTTCCATTGTCACTGGTAATCTCGACGGCAAAGTTTTTATCAATATTAAAAGTCAGGGGTTGTTCAGGAATATTTTTTAATGACTCCAATAATATTTTTGCCGGAATACATACGTTGCCTGTATCCTGGGCCTGAATTTCCATATTTATTTTCATCACGGTTTCCAGGTCAGTTGCTATGATCGTGAGCTTATTTTTTTCAATTTCAAAAAGAAAATCTTCTAAAATCGGTAAGACAGTATT